>SLHB01000210.1 GCA_007136375.1 Candidatus Hydrogenedentota bacterium | reverse complement strand
TCGAGGCGGACAAGGAACGGCCGGCGAGGCAGCGGCACACGGCCAAGCGCATCTTTGAGCGGCTCCGCGAGGAGGGGTACAGCGGGGGCTACACGCAGGTCAAGGAGGCGGTGCGCGAGCGCCGGCGCAGTTCCCGAGAGGTGTTCGTTCCCCTGGTTCATCGTCCGGGCGAAGCCCAGGCGGATTTCGGGGAAGCGCTTGTGAAGATGGGTGGCGTGTTGCGCAAGGTCATGTTCTTCGCCATGGCGCTGCCGTACTCGGACGCCATGTTTGCCGTCGCGTACCCTCGGGAGTGCACGGAGACGTTCCAGGACGGCCATGTCCGGGCTTTTGCGTTCTTCGAGGGAGTCCCGCGGCGCATCAGCTACGACAACGCCAAGACCAGCGTGTCGCAGATCGTGGGGTCCCGGACACGCAAGCTCACCGATGGGTTTCTCCAACTGCAGAGTCATTACCTGTTCGAGGAGCATTTCTGCCTTGTAAGGCGTGCCAACGAGAAGGGCGTCGTGGAGGGCGTGGTGAAATACGCCCGGCAGAACTACTTCGTGCCGGTGCCCGAGGTAGAGGATTTCGAGGAACTCAACGCCCACCTCGCGCAACGATGCGCCGAGGACCTCGAGCGGACGCTTCGGGGCAAGGGGCGGAGCAAGGAGGGGTTGCTTGAGGAAGAGCGGGCCGCGTTCCTGCCGTTGCCCGCCGCGCCTTTTGACGCCTGCCGCAAGGCGTCCACGGCGGCGGACAAGCTCTCGCTGGTGCGCTTCGACTGCAACGACTATTCCGTGCCGGTTCGCTTCGCCCATCATCCCGTGGTCGCCAAGGGCTACGCCGATTTCGTGCGCATCTGCCGCAAGGGTGATGTCATCGCCGAACATGCGCGGCTGTGGGACAAGGAGGATATCGCCTTCGAGCCCGTGCACTATCTCGAACTGCTTGAGCGCAAGCCAGGCGCCCTGGACCACGCGAAGCCCCTCAAGGACTGGAAGCTCCCCGAATGCTTCGCCCTCCTGCGCGACCGCCTGGAACGCGAAGGCCATGCACGGGGGACGCGCGAGTTCATCCGGGTGCTGCGATTACTGGAGAAGCACCCCCTCGGGAAGGTAACCGAGGCCGTCGGCAAGGCCATGCGCCTGCCCCGGTGCAACCGCGACGTGGTGGCCCAGTACCTCTACCCCGACGAGCCCTGCCCGCCGTCCACGTTTACCCTGGATGGCCGCGAACACCTGCAGGGGGTGTGCGTCCACGCACCCGACCTGGCCGCGTACCAGGCCCTGCTCGGAGGAATCGGATGATGGGAAACAAGAAACCGGCCGTATTGCTCGAGCATTACCTCAAACAGCTCAAGCTGCCCACCATGCTCCGTGAATACCAGGCCATTGCCGCCGCGTGCGCAAAGGAAGGGCAGGACCACATCGCCTTTCTCCTGCGCATGGCCGAACGGGAACTCCTGGACCGCGAACAGCGCGCCGCCGAGCGCCGCCTCAAAGCGGCGAAGTTCCCCGTGGTCAAGACCCTGGACACCTTTGACTTCAAGGCCCAGCCCGGCATCAAAAAGACCCTCGTCCTCGAGCTCATGCGCGGAGACTACCTCGACGCCCGGGAAAACGTCCTGTTCATGGGCAACTCAGGCACCGGCAAAACCCATCTCGCCACCGCCCTGGGACAAAGCGCCTGCGCCCAGGGCAAGCGTGTCCGGTTCTTCTCCGTCACCGGACTCGTGACCCAACTCCTTGAGGCCCGCGAGGAACGACAGCTCGAACGGCTCCTCACCCGGCTCGCCAAACTTCACCTGCTCGTCCTCGACGAGCTCGGATACGTCCCATTCTCCAAGGCCGGCGCCGAGCTGCTCTTCGAAGTCGTAAGCCGGGCCTACGAACGCCAGAGCATCGTCCTCACAACAAACCTGCCCTTCGAGGGCTGGACCGAGGTACTCGGCAACGAACGCATGACCGGCGCACTCCTCGACCGCATCACCCACCGCGTCCACATCATCGAGGCCAACGGCGAAAGCTACCGTCTCAAGGACGCAAGGAAACGCGCCAAACGAAAACAAAACGAAAACCCATAAAACCGCGCCTCCCCCTCGGGGGAGGCAGAAAGACCGAACCAAGACAACCATTTGAACCACCCCACCAACGTGGGGATAATCACGGCAACGGGTGCTGCACTTCTAAGCCGCCACCCGCTGCACTTCTACACCGGCGCGCACATTCGTCTGTTCCGGGTGCGACTATACGTACCATTCCGATTATCTCGCCGGTACTGTCGTCTTTAACCCCCTAGGCCGGAGTTCCAGCGGCGATGATACTGTAAGCCCTTGTCTGCTCGGAAGATAGACAGATCAGGCTTGCAGCGTTACTGGGTACAGCCTTTCAGGGTCTGAGTCGGAGCAGTTTGAACACATGGGCCTGGAAGGGCGTCGGTTCGGTGAGTTGCTCGAAACGCAGTTCGGCCTTGCCCGCGCCGGCACGGCAGGTGTTGCTGCATCGGGTGGCGAGGTCGGCGAGCAGGGTGTGCAGGCTGTGCACGGGCCATGCATCCGGGGTTTTCCGGGTTCGTTTCTTCTCGCGGACGCTGTCGGATGGTTCGGCTTTGGCCACGGGGTCGCGGGTCCATCGTGCGGCGTCGAGTTCGTCGTCTTCGAACAGCACGGGACAAAGCGCCTTGCGCAGGTGCCACTCGACGTAGTAGGCGAGGATGCACAGGAAGATGTGTGCGCGGACGTGGTTTTCGCTGAAGTGGCGGATGGGCCGCACCCGCAGGTCAACGCTCTTCATGCAGCGGAAGGCCTGCTCGACCTGTCCCAGGCTCTTGTAGGTGCGCACGGTGTCCTCGGCGCTCAGGGCGGTTTGCTTTTCGCTGGTGCGAATGATGTAGATGCCATCGAGACGCGCCTCGCGTTCGATGGAGACGGTGTTGCGCTCGAAGTGGAAGCGGTTGTCTTCGATGGTGAGGGTGAAGTGCTTGCCCACCTTGTGGCGGTTGAGGATTCTGCCCACCCTCACGCCGATTTCGTCGGCCGACAAGGGCGTCCTGGTGCGCCGGGCGACGCTGGCGGCGATCTTCGCGAGTTTCGTCTCCGTGGCCGCAAGAAGTTCCTCGCGCGTGCGTTTTCGGTCCTCGGCCAGAAACGGATTGTGACAGACTACGAGCCGTTCGCCCGGATAGGCTTCGCTGGTGATCTCCGCGAGGTTCTGCCGGTCGAACAGGGAGAGCTGGAAGGCCCCTTGTTCGGCCAGGTCGCGAATGGCCGGGAACCTCAGCGCCGACACCCAGCCCAAGCCCGGGTAGTCGCGCAACGCATCGATCTGTGTCTGCGTCAGCATGCCCCGGTCGCCCACCAGCACTGCGCGTTCAAGCCCGAAACGGGTCCGCAGCTTCTCCACCTGGTCCGGAACCGTCGAAGGGTCCCCCGTGTTGCCCGCATACACGTCCACGGCGATCGGACGCCCCTGGCCGTCGGCCAGAAGACCGTAGACAATGCTGGGCAGCTTTTCCCCGTCGCGGTTGTGGCCATAGTGCGCCAAGGGACAGGTCCGGCCGTGGTAGGACGAGCTGGACACGTCAAACAGCACCACTGCGCCCGATTCAAGATGGCGCTTCGCCAGCTTCTTCTCGATGCGCTCTTGACGCTCGAGCAGCCAATCCATGGCGCCGTACAGTTCGTTTGCATCCGCATCCTCGACTCCCAGTTCCCGCGCCAGCGTCGTCGTGTGCCACACGCGCGTCGTGGCCAGCTTCGAACACGGGTCCAGCAGACGCTGGGCGATCATCGCCAGCACGAGGTCCCGTTCGCGGCATGGCCGCGCGGCCAGCAGCTTATCCACCCCGAGCTTGCGCACCATGCCCAGTACGGCCTGCACATGGCCATGGGGGATGGAGCGCTCCACGGCGAAGACCTCCTCCTTCGGGACCAACTCCACGCCGCGCAATGCCAGGCGCAACGCTTCGATGGCATCAGGCGGACACTTCGAGAGATTGGCGATGGTCGTCTTGACCATCTTCCCGCCTTCCCGGCGCGATTCGCGCAAGAGGACGGCGGGCGGAGAGTTTCGATTGGGCACGGTGTCAATGTACATGGCCGCATTATACGGCATAAGTTACTGAATGTCAAGCCATACATTTATATTTACATGGGTACAGAACTGCAGGGAAACAACGGCGCCCAGCTCCCAATCGCCTTTATTCACAGGGGGAAACGTGGAATCACACAGTCAGAACGCGCCTGAACTCCGGTTTAATAGGCCCCGCCAGGTACGTGAAGCATTACATCGAACCCACACCGCTCATGTTGCCTTTCAACATCATCGGAGAGCTTTCCAGGACGCTGGCCCTCGCCGTGCGCCTATTCGGGAATGTAATGAG
>SLHB01000480.1 GCA_007136375.1 Candidatus Hydrogenedentota bacterium | reverse complement strand
GGAGGTCCTGTCTTGGCCTTGCGCGTTCACACCTTTACGCTGACGCCTTTCGCCACCAATTGTTATGTCGTTGAGGATGGGAAGGAAGCGCTCGTGTTCGATCCGGGTGAAGGGGCGCCCGAGTTGCTGGAATGCATTTCGAGCCTGTCCGTTAAGGCCATCATCAACACCCATTGCCATTGCGACCACTGCGGGGGGAATGCGGCGTTGAAGGCCGAAACCGGCGCGCCCCTGTATTGCCACGAGGCGGAGTTGCCCTTGTTGCGCGGCTTGCCCGAGCAGGGCGCCTTCTTCGGCGTGTCCTTCGAGGCTTCGCCCGATCCCGATGGATTTCTGGACGAAGGCGGCGCCGTGACGCTGGGCGACGCCGTGTTAGATATTCTGTTCACGCCGGGGCATTCGCCCGGTCACCTGGCCTTCCTGTACAGCGACTGGATCATCAGCGGAGACGTGTTGTTCGCCGGTTCCGTTGGCCGCACGGACCTGCCTGGCGGCGCCCATGCCGAATTGATGGACACCATCCGCACGAAGTTGCTGCCCCTGCCCGACAGTCTTACGGTGTATCCAGGCCATGGCCCGCCCACGACCATCGGCGCCGAACGGGCCGGCAACCCCTTCTTGGTGGGGCTATGAACACGCTGCCGCTCATCGCGCTATTGTGCGCCGCGGGCATGCCCATTGACGTCACCGTGGCGCCGGACCAACCCGTGCCTTACGTCTTTAGCGACGAACCCCTCATCGTGGAAGTGACCGCCCGCGAAGCCGTGTCCGGCGAGCTCTTTGTCGAAGTGTCGGGAATGGAGACGCCGTCCCAGACCTACGCGGCGGGTCCGCTGGATTTGAGCCCCGGCGGTGTCCGTTGGACGGCCATCTCCGATTTGCCGGCGGAGCGGGGCCGCTTCGTGGCCCGGATTCTGTTGGAAACGGAGAAGGGACGCCATGTTCAAGAGCGGGTGTTCAGCCGCATAGGCCGTCCCCGGCCGGGGGCGCCCCCACCCCTCGGCGCCCACCTGGAGACCTTTACGCACAGTCAGCTCTGGGCGTTGTCGGGCATCCCCGTGCGGACCGTCCGGCTGGACGGGGCGGCGTCCGGCGTGGAGAGCAAGATCGAGGCCGCCCGGGAGGCGGGGCTCTCTGTTGTCGTGGGCTTCAACGGGGCGGAGGGCGACGCCGCGGCGTTGGAGCGCGCCGCCTTCCTTGGCCGGGAGTTTGGCGCCCATGTAAGCCGTTGGGAGATCGGTCCGGAGGTTGAGCCCGCCACCTTCACGGCTATCGCCGAGGCGTTGCGGCAGAGCGGCGCCCGCGGCGGCGTGGCCCTGGTGGCCGCAAGCGAGGAGGGCGTCGAGTCCTTCCTGCGGAATCACGGGAACGGCGTGGCGGGCGTTGTCATCGCGCAGGACGCGCCCCACCGCCGGGTCATCGGCGCGTTTCGCGCCGCCATCGAGCGCGCCGGGTACGAAGGCATGCCCCTCCATGTTCTGGGGACCGGCCTGCCGAACCCGGAGGAAGACGGATACTCCGGTCCGCGGGGCCCACGTTTGGTGCGCCAGCTCATCCTCAATACCGCGGCGGGCGCGGCGGGCGTCCACCTGTACATGCCCACGATCTTCGAGGACGGCGTGTTTCAAGAGGGTTACGTCCACTTGAGCGCCATGGCCCAATGGCTCCAGCAGATGGTCTATGTTGGCGAGCTGGACTACCCCCACCCCGTATACGCCCAGGTGTTCCGGCCCGCGCCCGAAGGGGATCTCCGCGGCCGCCTGGAACCCGGGCCGGAAAGCGGCGGCGAGCTCGGAACAACCGCCGATTGGCTGGTGGTGGTGTGGTCGGCGGAGGCGAGTCAGGACCTGGCCGTGCCCACGGGCGGCGCGGAGATTTTGGCGTTGACCGACGGCCGGAACAACGCGCAGTCCGCGCCCAGTCTTGAGAATGGCGCGGTCCAAATCCGCATTGGCACGGAGCCCCGTTACCTCTTGGGCCGGGGCGGCGATGTGTTGCGCTTGGCGGCGCGCCAGACGGCCCGCTCGGAGGCGCAGGCTTTCGTGGATTCGGAGGCGTTTCAGGACGAGTTTCCCAGTGAGTTCATGGATCTCGTGGAGAGCATCGCCCAAGGCGGGCACCCCGGGCGGCTGGAGTTCTTCTCCCTCCTGCGGATGTTTCCCCACTTGGAAGAGCAATGGCGCGGAGGCGGCCTTTCGCGGAGCGTGGCCATTCCCGCCATGGCCTCGCTTCAGCGGATCGTGCGGAGTGTGTGCATCCTTGAGGAAGAGCGGGGCGAGGCCTTTCTGGAGCCGTTGGAGGACATGCTCGAAACGGCGAGCGAATATCAGTCGCGGTACCTCACGGGCAGCGGCGGCGCCGCTGACGGGCGGGGCAATTGGCTTGTGAACGAAGTCGGCCGCTTGTCCACCAACGCCCGCAGGCTGGCGGCCCAGGGACGTCCCATCGAGGCCGCGGCCGTGGCCGCCCTGGCCGAGTACCGGGGCCGCGCCCTGGAGCACACGCTGCTGGAGCCGCCGGATGAAGACGAGGAGGACGGGAACGGCGCCGCCGCGGCGGAATAGAGCCGGATTCGCGGCCTGACTACTCCAGCGTAATCCAGTAGCGTGATACGGGTTTGCCGCTCCGTTCGGAGATGACTTCGTTCTCCAATACGCCGCCGTTCTTCCGAATGATCCGCGCCGACCCCATGTTGTCGGTGTCGCATGTGACGAGCACCCGCTCGATGCCGTGGGCCCGCGCTTTCTCCAAGGTAAGGGCGAGAATGCAGGTCCCGTAGCCTTGGCGCCGGAAGGATGGGCGTACGCTGTAGCCGATATGGCCGCCTTCATGGGCGAGGGCGGGCGTGAGCATGAGGCGGAGGCGGCTCGACCCCGCGATGGCGCCCTCCTCCGTGAGGAGCCAATAGGTGTTGGCTGGGACGCGGGGGCCCTGGGGCCGGGGCAGCGTGGCGTCTTGTTCCAGGCGGTGGATGTATTGGGCGAAATCGTGACTGTACAGTTCGAAGAGCCCGTCGATACGGGGTTCGCCCGCCTCCACGTAGTCCGCGGCCATGTCCAGGAAGGCCTCGCGCAACCGGACCGTGGGCTCCACAAGGCGGACGCCCCGCGGCCTGTCTTCCAACGCTCCGGCGTGCTTCAGCTCCGTCATGGCGATATCTCCCCCGTGGGCAAGCGCGGCCTCTCCCGGGCGGCTGCCCCTGGTGTAGCCCGTTTCCCGGTATCGCCGCTAAGGCCTCATCGCGCGTTTCACGGAATATCATGGTCCTTTGAGACGGGGCGGTTCAAGCTTCGGACGCGTTCCGCTGAAGTTTCGTCTGGATCCCGCCGAAAACCGGAAGAAAACGCTGGGTTGCGCGGAGGCCAGATCGCCGGGGAATGTAAACGGCATGACGGGGCGTCTCATCCGGCGATTTGGGGGGAATTCTGTTGACTTACGCGAAAACGCCAAGCTAGGATGCTTCCGTAACTCACGGGTATGGTTCCGTGCATAATAATGCGCGAAACGCGCCCGTCTGAAGCGCGGCCGCGGCGTCCGCCTGGGCGCGCGGAGAATCATGCAATCAAGGGGAGCACATTGACCGGCACACCTCATCCGGCGCCGCGGAACCGGCCGGAGGGCTTCACGCTTATCGAAATCATCGCCGCGCTCGCGTTGCTGGCCGTGGCGTTCATGATCGGCGTTAACCTCGCCGTGTCCGCCCTCGCCTTGGGGCGCGAGACGGAATCCCGGACGGCCGCCGCCCGCGTTGCGGAGCGTGTCCTGGCCGAGTTTCAGCAAGCCCCCCAGGGGTTCGAATTCAGCGCGCTGGAAACGTGGACGCCCGGCGCCTTCGAGCCGATCCGGCCCGCGGACGCGGAGGCGGACACGGAGCTTCAGCCGGCGCCGCTTCCCGCGGCCATGCCCGTGGATCCCGTGTATTACGCCAGGGAAGAAGGGCTTTACGAGCGTTTCTCGTGGGCGCTCAAGGGCCGCGTGTCCGCCGCCGGCGCACGTTATGCCGAAGTGACGGCCGTGGTGCGCTGGGAGGAGCATGGCGAGCCGAAGGCCTTCACCCTCACGACCCTCGTACGGCGCGGCGCTCTGGAGGCCGCCGAATGAACAAGGGAGGCCACGGCGCCGGGGGTTTCACCCTGATCGAAGTCACCGTGGGCGCGGGCATATTCGCCGTGATCATGGTCCTTTGCGTTTATCTGCTGGCGGGGATGAACGAGGCCATCCGCGAGAGCCGCGCGTTGGCCAGCCTGGACGCGGAGGCCGACGCGGCGTTCAGTGTGCTGCGCGCGGACCTGCAAGCGTTGCCCCATCCGGCATTTGTGGAGCAGGGTTTCGAAAGCGAGCGGGGCGAAGCTTCCGCGGACGCCCTCTTTTGGC
>SLHB01000498.1 GCA_007136375.1 Candidatus Hydrogenedentota bacterium | reverse complement strand
TGTTGCCCTCCGAAATGGAAGCCTTGCCCATGACACTGATTGAAGCCGCCGCATGGGGAAAACCTGCCATCGGCACAACGGCGGGCGGCATCCCGGAAGTCATCGCCAACGGTGAGACGGGCCTCCTGACGCCGCCCCGCGACGTGGAAGCGCTTCGGCAGGCCATGACGCGGCTGATGGACGCCGCGGAGCGGGAACGCCTCGGGGACGCCGCCCGGGCCCGTTGGCGCGCGCGCTTCAGCCCCGGCGCCATGGCGGAAGGACTGGCGTCCGTTTACCGCGCCGTGTGCGCCCGGCCGGAAATGTAGGCGCGGAGAATGGGGTCAGTTCAGGGCCTTTTCGACCAGGGCGCGGTGCTCGGCGGAAAGCGCCGGCAGCAGCGTCTTGGCGGTCTCATGGCCCAGGGGCGACATCTTCCGCCAGGTCTTGCGCAGGATGGTGATGAGCTTCTGTTCCGGGTGTTTCCCAGCGAAGTCCGCGAAGTAGTATTGGAGAAAGACGAGGCAGATGACATCTTCCAGAAGTTGCGTTTCCGGATCGGCGCGAAGGTTTTCCTTCCGGACCAAGGCTTGTGTCCGCGCGATCTGCTCCTGCCCATATCCCGCATCGGCCATGATGGCGCCGAGGGTTTCGGCGTGAAACGCGGCCAGCGCCTTTCGCCAGGCGTGATACCCCTGCTTGCCTTCGGGGTATTCGTCCCGCGGGATGGTCCATCGGCGGATGTGCTGGCCACGGGCGGCGATGCGCAACGTGTCTGGCGCGTCCGGCGCCAACCGATCGAGCCACGCGGACATGCGCTGGCCGTAGAGCAGCTCCTTCGGCCGCGGGCCATCGGCGGCGGTTTCCAGATTCGGATCCTCGCTGTTCACGGCGTCGATGCGCTGGATGACGTGTTCCAGCTTGCCGCTGTCGGTGGATGGCGTCATGGGTAAGAGCGTTCTCCAACGCGCGCTGGGCGCGCGGCTTGCATTCGCCCGCTCCCCGGGCGTAGTATCAGTAGTTGATAATCCGATTTCATTTAAGGCAAGGCTGGACGGTCAAGGCGTCTCCGCCGCGAACCGGATTCTAGTCCAGGGCTGGGCCCTCCCGTCAAGCCGCGCGCGCCGTCCGGAACAGGGCGCGGCGCCGCCGCGTTTCGGAGGGGAGCGCGTCTTGCGGCTTCCGTCTCTAGCGAACTCATCGACATCATAGGAAGTGCTTTATGGTCCATTTGGAACAGTGTAAGCGGGTCTTGGGACCTGGCGTGACATTTGAATGCCCGTCATTCAACGCCTCCGCCGGCGTGCAGATGGCCCTATGGGGCCCGAGCGGGTGCGGAAAGTCTACACTCCTCAACTTGATCACGGGTCTCATGCGGCCCGATCACGGGCGCATCGTGGTGAACGGGACCGACCTGACGCCGCTGAGCGAAGGACGGCTCGACCGGTTCCGCGGCGAGCACTTCGGCTTCATCTTTCAGACATTCAATCTTCTCGCCCCCTTCACCGCCTTTCAGAACGTACTCCTGGGGATGCGCTTCAGCGACACCTTGCCGGCCAAGCAATGGCAACCCCGGGCTAAGGACATGCTGACGCGGGTTGGCCTCGGCCATCGCCTGCAGAGCAAACCCAACAGCCTGAGCGTGGGCGAACGGCAACGCGTCGCCATCGCCCGGGCCCTGGCAAACAACCCAAAGATCGTCGTGGCAGATGAGCCGACGGGAAGCCTGGATCCGAAGACCTCTAGCGCGGTCATGGACCTCCTCCTGGAGTTGTGCCAGGAAGAGAGCGTCACCCTCCTCCTCGTCACCCATGAGCAGGACATCGCCGGCCGGCTTCAAGAGCGGTTCGACTGTTCGGACCTCATAAAGGAGCCGGCGGCATGACTACTTGGCGGATCGCTTGGCAATACCTTTGGAGCCGCAAGCTCACAACCGGCATGACCATCCTGTCCGTCGCCCTCGGCGTGGGCCTCATCACCGCGGTGCTGACGTTGTACGACGAAACCAGAAAACGCTTCGAGGAAGAAGGGCAATTCTTCGATATCGTGGTGGGGGCCAAGGGCAGTCCCCTGCAACTCACCCTGAGTTCGGTCTATTTCATGGACACGCCCACGGGGAACATCCTCTACAGCGATTACGAACTCCTGCGGGATCACGAGGACGTGGCCCACGCCTTTCCCATCGGCTTGGGAGACACCTATGCTGGCCATCGCATCGTAGGAACGAGCCGGGAATTCTTTGACGCGATGGGCGATCTGCACACCGGCCAAGCCCGCCCCCCCTTCGAACTGGCCGAGGGCCGGTATTTCGAAAACGAGCTGGAAGCGGTGGTGGGGGCTTTGGCCGCCAGGCAAACAGGCTTGGGGATCGGCGACACTTTCGTGGGAACCCACGGCTTCATGGAGATGCCCAGGGACTTCGCCCACCTCCACGACGACCATCCTTACACCGTGGTCGGCGTCCTTGAGCCAACGGGCACCCCGAATGACCGCGCCATATTCTGCGCCTTGGAGGATATCTGGCGTATTCATGATGAAGAGTCTCACAACGGACATGACCATGGCCATGGGCACGATCACAGCCACGGACATGGCGCGCCGAATCCGGAGGAGGCCGCGGCCGGCGCCGACCCCGCCGGGGATGGATTTGACCTCACCGCCGAGCAAGTCACCTCCGTTCTTGTGATTCTCGAAAGCCCGGCGCTGCGGTTCCAGTTCCGGCAGTGGATCAACGAGAACCTCAACGCCATGGCCGCCATACCCGTCAACGAGATCCGGGACCTCTACGACCGGTTTCTGGGAACGGCCCAGGCCGTCTTGTTGCGAGTGGGCTACCTCGTCGTCGTGGTCTCGGCCATTAGCATCCTGATCGGACTGTACCTGTCCATTCTCCAACGGCGCAGGGACTTGGCGATCATGCGCGCTTTGGGGGCCTCCGCGCCGGAGATTGTGGGCTCCATACTCATCGAAGCGCTGATCGTGACGCTCCTGGGCATCGGCGCAGGCTGGGTGTTGGGCAACGCCGTGGCATGGATCGTCGGCTTGCAGCTTGTGCACCAGTATGGGCTCTACATTGAATCGTTCGGCGCGCCCGTGAGCGAGGCCTTCACCGCGTACGCGTTGGTAGCGCTGGCGGGCCTCGTGGCCGGAATACTGCCCGCGTACCAGGCTTACCGCGCCGATGTAGCCCGTGACTTGGCGGAACTGTAGGCCTATTCCATCCAAACGCGCTCTATCCACACACAACACGCCCCCGGGACCCGCAGCGGGTTCCGGGGGCTGCTCAATTCATCTCAACACAGGTTAACGCCTACGGCGTGACTTCTCCCGAGGCAGGGTCGTACCCCCACTCCCGATCATCATAGGGGTGCGGCGGGATCGCGGCCATGGCGTCGCTGTCCTGCAAAACCTCCAGGCTCTCGGGATAGTAGCCCCGGGCGCGCTCGAACCGGCGAAGGCCCGCGCGGATGTGATTCGCGCGGCGCTCGGCGAGATCATCGAGCAGCACGGTGTGTTGGACAGCGCCGTCGGACGCGATGAGAAACTGGCCGCCCAACATGTCTCCCGGCGGCTCCAACAGATAACCGGCCCGCGCCAAGACGTGAAAGTCGCCGGGCGTGTACCCCATCGCCGCTGCATAGGCGGAAACCACCTGTGTGAGCGCTTCGCAAATCTCCCGAACGTCGAGTTCTTGAAGCTTGCGTTCGGCAAGGTCCCGCATGAATTCATCGCTGCTGTGGTTATATGCGTCCATCCACATGGCGCGCTCGACTTCAGGCAGGTTGTGCTTGATTTGCAGGTTCTGCGCGAAGGTTGTGACGTGTTCCGGCGCCTTTCCCGTGGCGACGGCCATGGCCAGATACTGTGCGCCCATCTCCGCGCTGCCCGGTTGCTCCCGCCGGTTCAGCAAGTACACCATGGCGGCCTCTTGAGGCAATTCCCACCGGTCCGGATTATGCGGCATGCCCTTCTTGAGGAGTTCGATGCTCGCGTCATCGTCGGCCTGGAGCGCCGCCAAGAAGATGCCGCCATACCGGTACACATCGGTGAAATGGGGATCGAGCCGCGTGATGGTGTGGCTCATGTGCTCCAACCACTCCAGTTTCCGCTGCTCCCGGAAGGTTTCGGTCGTGTATTGAATGCACCGGAGCCACAGCAGATTCGCGACGACGCTGCTCATGCCTCCCGTGAAATGGGTCAACAAGTATTCATTCGGCAGGTACAGCAGCTCCTCGTCGAAGCCCCGCTCCCGCATGCCGTCGAGGTCCGTCTGTATGGCGTAAACACCGCTGAAACCGAGGGCGAGGACCAGCGGCAACACGATGCCCCATCGAACTATCATACGTCCTTGTCCTCAAAGGCCAGCGAGGCGAGAACGAGCAGCATCGCCGTGTA
>SLHB01000385.1 GCA_007136375.1 Candidatus Hydrogenedentota bacterium | reverse complement strand
CGGGCGCGGGGAGCCTCATGTTGCGGAATGAACGTCCCTACGCGCGGGACCCGGCGAACAATTGGAGCCAGAACGTGCTCCGGGACGTGGCGGGGGAGACGCTGGTGCTGCGGGGCCACATCCGGACGGAGAACGCGGACCGGGCCAGCCTGTGGCTTCAATGCGTGCGCAACCGGCCCTGGCGCATTCTCGAGACGGCGCGGACGGCGCCGTTGGGGGGCAGCGAGGATTGGACCGCCGTGGAGGTCACGGTGGACGTTCCCGCCGACGCGGATTACGTGGTGGTCCGCTGTGTGCTGGAGGGCGCCGGCGCCGCTTGGTTTGATGACCTGAGCCTCGCCGTATTGGGGGAGGCGCCGGACGGCGTGGAGGCGGAAGCCGCGGCCGGTGAGGACGCCGAGACCGGCGTTGGGGAGGAAGAACCGCCGGACGACGGCGCGTTGCTGAACGCCCTGTTGGAGGCGAACCAAGCGTTGTTGGAGACCTACCGGGAATTGCGGAGCGCGAATCAGCGGCTTCAGGAGCGGCTGGACGGGACCGAAGAAGCGATCGCGGAGCTCCGGCGCGAGTTCGAGGCGCTTCAGGAGGCCTTGGCCGCCGCGGGCCCGGCAGAGGAGGCCGGTCAGGAGCCCGGCGGCGGCGAGGGAGCCACGCCGCAAGACACGGCCGCGGACTTGGACCTAGAGTTCTCCCCCGAAGCGCTCTACGAAGCCCTCCGCCGCATGGGCGAATGGCAGGGAGACGACTGATGAACATGGGCTGGATAGCGCTCATCGCCGCCCTTGCCGCATTGGCGGCGGCGTCCTTCACATGGACCTTCTGGTCCCTCTGCCAGAACCTCTTCGCCAGCCGCCCGGAAGCGGAACCCGCCAAGACCGAGGACACCGCCGAAGACCGCGCCGCCCGCCGCCAACCCCCTTCCCGGTAATCCCAGGGCGCTCGCCCTTCTCCGTCTCACCATTGGCCTTTGTCCCTTGGCAAGCTGTCTGGACGCGCGGTCACCACTGGCAGTATTCTTAATACGGTTTGCCTTCGTGTTAGCGCGGCGGATAGGCCGCGATTTTAGCCGTTGCAAGCGGGCGGCGCGCGGAATACGCGCTCTACCAGTGTAGGCCACGCGCTTCCGGAAGCCGCCCCTTCGGATACGATTGGCGGCGATGAGGCCGCCAACGGGGGAGCAAGATTATGCGCGGTCATTCATGTGGTGGGAGCAATGCAAGCGAGTTCGGCGGCTGTCCCGTCTTGAACAGACGCCAATTCCTCACGCGTCTTGGGTTGGCCGGCGGAGCGGCGCTCGCGCTGAACTCGGGCTTGTTCAACTGGAGCACCCGGAGCGTGATGAGCGCCCCGGCGCTCCCTGGATCTGGCGACGGCGCCGCGCGGATCCGGGTCGGGTTCTCGCGGCCCCAAGACGAATACTGGATGGGCTGGCCCGGAGCCGCCTATGACACCCAAGCAAGTCAGGCGCTATACACCGGAATCCTGGAGGACGCGGCGGCCCGGCTTGGCGTTCGGCTGGATATCGAGTCCGAACCTCTGCGGAACGCGGACTACGCGGATGCGTTTCTCCAAGAGACACAGGCTCAAGAAGCGGATGGGGCCTTGATTGTCGTGATGGCGCTCCATCCTGACGGTTGGTCGACTGTAGACCGTTTTCTTGCCAGCCGCAGTGATTTGCCCACCGTCGTCTTTGCGCCCCAGGGCGTCCAGTTCACGCCGACCCTGCGCAATTACCGGGATACGCCCAGGTGTTTTGTTGGGGCTACCGAGGACGCCGGCTGGCTTGCGTCCGCTTTGCGCATGCTTAATACCGTATGGCAGATGGACCACACGCGAATCGCCGTCATTGAGGGCGTGGACGAGCGGGAAGAGAAGCTGGAGCCCGTGGGCACGGTCCTGTGCTACATGTCCCTGGAGCGGTTTGCCGAGGCCTACGATGCGACAGAAGGCGCGGACGAGGCGGACGCCATCGCCCAGACGTATATGGCGAATGCGGAGGACGTCGCAGGCCCCTCCCGAGAGGATGTGGTTGAAGCGGCCCGTACGTATTTGGCGAACCGCCGGATCATGGAGGCGACGGGTTGCCACGCCGTGACTATGGATTGTCTGGGTTTGGTGACCAACCGGCGCACTCCGCCGCCTTGCATGGCTTACATGCAGTTGCTCAATGAGCGGACTTGCGGCTGCTGTGAACGGGACATCACGTCCGCCCTTTCCCTCATGCTGTCCAGCTATCTCTTCGACAAGCCAGCGTTCTTGCACAACCCCACCCCAAGCACCGTGTACAACACCTATGGGGGCGCTCATTGCACGGCGCCCACGCTGATGGATGGGTTTGGTGAACCGGCGTCGCCGTATACGCTTCAGACCCACCACGAGTCCGACTGGGGCGTGGCGCCGCAAGTGCTGCTTCGCGAGAACCAACCCGCGACAGTCATGCAGTTTCTGTCCGGCGGCGCGCTCATGGCGGCGACAGGCGCCATCCTGCACAACATCGAAACCCAGACAGGGGTTGGCGGTTGCCGCACGGGTTTCCAGATGGCGATGGACGACGTCGATGATGTCCTCGACATACGCGGACACCACAACGTCCTCGTCTACGGGCGGCATCTGCATGAACTGCGGGCCTGGGGTCAGCTTGCCGGGGTGGAGATCCAGCGCCTTACCGGCGGACCGGCATAGATCCGCTACGAGGTGAACGCAGCGGGCCAAGCGTGCCCGCAATATGGGGGAGCACATGATGGATCGGGAATCACGTCACGGTAACAGCGCAGCCTTCGGCGGCGGGTGTCCACTTCTGGGGCGGCGGCAGTTTCTTGCGCGCCTCGGCGCGGCGGGAGGGGCGGCGCTGGTCCTGAACAGCGGGGTGTTTCATTGGAGCGCCCGCAACGTGATGGGCCGCCCGGCCCTTCCTGGGGACGGACCAGAAAAGGCGCTTGTGCGGGTGGGATTTCTACAGTCTCCCCCTGGCGAGTATATGGAGATGGGCTGGCCCGGCATGGAGTTCGACTCGGACGCTAGCCAGGCCCTCTACACCGATGCGCTGGAGACGGCGGCGGCGGATCAAGGCGTCTCCCTCACCGTACAGAACGAGAGGCTCGGAAATGACAAGGCTGTGGACGCGTTCTTGGCGGCCGCCCTGGAGGACGGGGCGGACGGGGCTGTCTTGGTCAACATGGAAGCCCAGACGTACGGTGTCCGGGGCATGTACCGTTTCTTGGAGCAGCGCGGCGAGCGGCGCGGATTGCCCCTCCTGGGTTTCGTGCCTCATGGCACGCTGCATCATCACCCCGGCGATTACGACGCCTTCCGCGTGGCGCCATATTGTTTTCTTGCGTCCAGCGCGGATCCGAGTTGGCTCGCCACGGGATTGCGCGCGCTGAACGCGCGATGGCGCTTGGCGAACACCCGGCTTGCTGTCGTGACTGGCGGCGAAGACCGGGAGGAAACCCTCGATCCTTTGGGCACGGTAATTCGGTTTGTGCCCATGGAGCGGTACAAGGAAATCGAGGCCGCCACGGCGGACGCGCCAGAGATCGAAGCGATCGCCCGTCTTTACCAGGAGAAAGCGCAGAATACGCTGGAGCCGTCTGCAAGCGAGATTCATGACGCCGCGCGCGCCTATGTGGCGAACCGGCGCCTGTTGGAGGAGACGGACTGCCACGGCGTGTCCATCAACTGTTTCGGTCCGGTTACCGGGCGCGAGATCTTGCCGCCGTGTCTCGCCTTCATGCAGTTGCTCGACGAGGGCAGCGTGGGTGTGTGCGAGGCGGACATCTTCCCCGGTCTTACCCAACTCCTGAGCCGGTATCTTCTTGAAAAGCCTGGATTCCTGCACAATCCGATCCACGACACCACGCAGAACCTGTATGCCGGCGGCCACTGCACGGCGCCCACGCGCATGGACGGGCTGAACGCTGAGCCGGCGCCCTACATGCTCCGGAGCCATCACGAAGCCGGGTTTGGCGCCGTCCCGCAGGTGCTGTTCCGGGAGGATCAGCCAGCAACGCTGTGGCGGTTCTTGTCGCCGGGGTCGCTGATGATTGGCATGGGCGTTATTCTACGCAATGTGGACACGCACCGGCACGACGGCGTCGGAGGGTGCCGCACGTCTTTCGTCATGGAGATGGATGACGTAGACGATGTCCGCGACATCCGCGAGCACCACAAGATTCTCACCTACGGCAGGCATCTCCACACGGTCCGCGTGTGGGCCGGCCTCGCGGGTGTGGCGTTGGAGCGTGTTACCGGGGGGCCTGCATAAGCCGGAAGCAGCGATTGGGCGGGAGGTTTCGGTCGGCAAAGAAGATACGCGGCTGAGGTGTGCTTTAGGAGGTTGTAGCTTGCGTTGATTGAGGCGAAGAGCGCGCCGCGCGGGGCG
>SLHB01000213.1 GCA_007136375.1 Candidatus Hydrogenedentota bacterium | reverse complement strand
TGATGAAGAAGAGCGCCTTCGTGCTGCCCGTCGCCATCGGCGCCATTCTCGCCATCGGCGCGGTCGGCGCCTCCCAAGGCGGCGTCTGCGCCCTGTTGGGCGCGAAGGACGGCTGCGGCGATGACGGCGAAGCGGCCATGGCGATCTTCGCCGCCGCGGACGACTGTGGCGACAAGGACGGCTGTGGCTCCGGCCTCATGACCGCCGCTGTCACCACTGGTGATGGCTGTGGCGACGGTTGCGGCGATGGCGTGGCCACCACTGGCGACGGTTGCGGCGATGGCTGCGGCGATGGCCTCATGACCGCCGCTGTCACCACCGGTGACGGCTGTGGCGACGGTTGCGGCGACGGCGTGGCCACCACTGGCGACGGTTGCGGCGATGGCTGCGACTCCAACGCCCCGGTTCAGTTCGCCCAACTGCGGTAGTCACTACTATCCCCAAGCACTAACAGCGCCATACATCATAAGCGCCCGCGGGGTTCCCTAAAGGACCCCCGGGGGCGCTTTTTTCTGTTGGGTTTCGGACGCCGCCGCGCATGCTGCTTATCTCGGCTCCCCAACCTCCAACGCGGCGCGGGAAGACGTCACAGGCGTCTCATCCCGGGCGTCATTCACCACGACATGGTACACGCCGGCGTCCGACGGGGTTGCGTTCGCAACGGTGTATGCGCTCCCCTCCGCTCCAGGGATCGGCGCATCGTCCTTATACCACTGGTAAGTCACCTCGCCCACCGGCGCGAAGATCTCAACGGGGCCAAAGGTGACCGGTTCGCCATTCGCGGCGATCTGATCCTCAATGTCCGACACGAAGGGAAAGGCGAAACGCCACGTTACGCCGCCGCTGAGGATCCCATCGTTGCCGTTGCGCGAAAGGTCGGCGGCCACAATTCCCGAACCTTCGTTGAAAGGCCAATACCCCACAAGCCCTTCCTCGTCCCCTTCGAGGGCGCGGCTCATGCCCTCTTGGATCTCTTCGGCCGTGCGGGCCGTGTCCCAGACGCGAACCTCGCGGATGCTCCCCTCGAAGAGAAAGCTGCGTTCCTCCCGTTGGATGCCCCCGACCGATGTTGTGTCCACCGGCAGCATTTGAGCGTTCCAACGCACAACATGGGGATCTTGCCGGCCATCCACGTACATGAACAGCAAATCGTGGTCGACAACCACGGCGACGTGACGCCAGTGGCCGTCGAAAGGCTCGATCGCGGAGACAGCGTGATTCACCCATACCGAACCCCCGGCCTGCCGGATGTATACGCTCAGTTGTCCTGTCCCGCCGCCGCTGGCTGTCCCAATCGCGAATAGTGGATCCGGGAAACCTGGTAGCGTCATGTAATCTCCACGAGCCGGGGCCCCGGGCCGTTGGCCAGGACCGGCGGGCGGCGGCGCCAATCCCGGGGTCAGATCAGACTGCGGCGACATAACGACGCCAGGAGGCAGTTCCGCGGACAGGCCATCGATTCGCTGCATTTCCGTGCGAGCCGGCTGGAATCTTGTATCTTCGGGGGTGAAACTTCGGGAAGAAGAGCTTCCCTCGGCGAAGATCCGGCGATCAAATTGCCCCGGCAACCCCTTGACCCACATCTCCACGGTGAACGTGGTTGTCCTACGGGAAATCCCCAAGCCGAGCTCAACGATCCCGGAGACGCCGTCGAATTCGAGGGCATACCCAGGCGGCTGACCGATTTCACCTGGACGCACAGGCGACGTGCCCACGCCCTCAAGCGGCGCAAGAGGCGCGTGGTTCTCGAAGTACATCGGCGCGAACTCGGGCTCGACATGCTCTTGCGCGGACATGGAACTCGACATGTCCATCAGATCGCATCCCGTCATCATCAAACCCAGAAGAACCGCCGCCATGCCCGTGGTCCATACCGTCCACAACTGAGGCGTCACCAATAAGTGTCCCATGAGTCGCACTCCTCGTTGTCCGCGGCGAAACCCGCGTAGGTCGCGCGCCATTGGGGCCCGGCGCCCCGTGCGCCGGCCTCACCTAGTAATGCGAGATTTCGTCGACTCACGGATCGGAGACGTGACCGCGTTCGCTCGCCCCTTCCAGGCGGCGGAGCGGATGGCCCCCCCGGCATCCTGTTAGACATGCGATCTGCCATCCACTACACTAAGGCAGCCGCGGCGTGGAGAAGCCGTCGGCAGTTCTTGAGAACGAATGGGACAACCGGTTCCGGCGCAATGCGCACGTGTCGCGCTTGGAGAAGGGGCGGCTCATGCCTTCCGTAGGAACGTACCAGGGGGACACTTCTATCAAGTCTAGCCGGCGCCGCTGGATCCTAATAACAGCGAGGTTTCCACCATGTTGCCTTCGTTTTCCGGAGGATATAAGCTCTTTCTCGGCCTGATCGTTGCAGGTGTGGGTACATAGATTCTTAGGGAGTTGCGTGGGACATTAGGAGATCCGAATCATGACAGGCAAAGGGGTGGGAATGCGGCCGTGGTTGGCCGTGGCGCTGTTTGCGGGCTTGGGCGCTGTCTTGTTGGGTTGTGAGAGCGAGGTTGATGACAGGCCCGTGATCGGCTTGGTGATGAAATCGTTGGCCAACGAGTTTTTCGCCACGATGGAGGAGGGCGCGTGGGCGCATCACGCCGACCATGAGGACGCCTACCGGCTTCGCGTCACGGGCATGCGGGATGAAACGGATGTAGCCGAGCAGGTCGGGATTGTGGAGCTGATGATCGCTCAGGGCGTGGATGCTATTGTCATCGCGCCCGCGGATTCTCAAGCCCTCGTGGGCGTTTCCCAACGGGCCATGGACCAGGGCATCGTGGTGGTCAACATCGACAACAAGTTCGATGAGGAGGTGTTGGCGGATAGAGGCGTGGATATTCCGTTTGTAGGACCGGACAACCGGAAGGGCGCTCAACTGGCTGCGAACCATTTGGCGGAAAGGCTTGAGGCGGGCGACCAGGTCGCAATCATTGAAGGCGCTCCAAACGCGTATAACGGGATCCAGCGGCGGCTGGGTTTTGAAGACGCGATCAACGAGCACGAACTCGACCTCGTCAGCTCCCAAACGGGCTACTGGGAAACGGACCAGGCCATGCCGATCGCTTCGGCGATGATTAATGAATACCCCAACCTGCGCGCAATCCTATGCGCCAATGACAGTATGGCCTTGGGAGCGGTGGCGGCCTTGCGGGACGCAGGCAGGACGGACGAGATTTATGTCGTAGGCTTTGACAATATAAGCGCGGTGCAGCGGCTGCTTGCGGAAGGGCAGATCCTGTGCACGGTCGATCAACACGCCGCCCTTCTCGCCGCCTACGGAATTCAACACGCGCTGGATATGCTTGCCGGCGATGCTTCTCCGGAGGATGTGGAAACCCCCGTGGATCTCATTACGGCGGACACGCTCGAGCCGTGAGCGCATCCAGCGGCCATCTGTTCTCCGCTAGGGGCATCGATAAAGCGTTTCCTGGCGTCCAGGCTTTGTCGGGCGTCAGCTTCTCGTTGCGCGCTGGGGAAATCCACGCCTTGGTCGGAGAAAACGGCGCGGGGAAGAGCACGCTCACGAAGATTGTGGGCGGCGTGGAGACCGCCGACAGCGGCGGGATGCAACTGTTGGGCGACAGCTACGCTCCGTCATCCCGTGGCGATGCGGAAGCGCACGGCGTTCGCATGATCATGCAGGAGCTCAACCTCATCGGCAACCTAACGGTGGCCGAGAACATCCTGCTGGAGCGTATGCCTCGCCGTCTCGGGTTCATCCGGTACAAACAGCTCCACCAGGCCGCCAGCGAGGCCATGGCCCAAATCGGTCTTCACGGCGTCGACCCGGCCATGCCGGTCAATCGGCTCGGCACGGGTCAGCAGCAGATGGTCGAGATCGCGGCGGGGTTGTCCCGTAGCTTTCGCGTGCTCATCCTCGACGAGCCCACCGCGTCGCTTACGGACAGTGAAGTTGACTTGCTGTTTGCCCAACTCGAACGGCTTCGAAGGGAAGGCGTGGGCATAGTGTATATCTCCCACCGTCTTGACGAGGTCTTGCGGATCAGCGATCGGATCACAGTGCTTCGCGACGGCGCGGTGGTGGCCGTGGAGGCGGCGGCGGAGATCGACAGCGACGGGCTCATCCGTCAGATGGTTGGCCGCAATTTGGCCCAAAGCCAATTCGATCCGCCGGGCGAGCCGGGAGCGGTGGCGTTACGCGTCGAGGGGTTGCGCCGGGGGGCCAAGGTTCGGGGCGTGTCCTTCGAGGCGCGCCACGGCGAGATTCTTGGCGTGGCGGGCCTGATGGGGTCCGGCCGCACGGAGACAATGCGCGCCGTTTTCGGAGCCGACCGGCCCGGCGAGGGAGCCGTGTACCTGCGCGGGTCCAATACGCCCGCCCGCATCCGGCAACCGAAGGACGCCGTGCGGCAGGGCTTGGCGCTGCTTAC
>SLHB01000013.1 GCA_007136375.1 Candidatus Hydrogenedentota bacterium | reverse complement strand
TCCACTTCGATTGCCGCATGATGTGTCTAACTCCTTCGCAAATACGACGCTAAGCGCGTCAAAACGGGGAGAACCAGTCCAGAAACCGGGAGAGAACGCCCCGCCGCTGATTGTTCCAAAGGGGTCCCTCCCCTTCCAGATCGATCTCCGCCTGGGCCACTTGCTCCGAACGCACGGAATTGTCCGGGCTCACATCGCGCGGACGGACCAGCCCGGTCAGCTTCAATTCGGTGGCCTCGCGGTTGATCGTGACCTTCTTGGCACCTTGGATGCGGAGGTTGCCGTTGTCCAGGACTTCCTCGACCGTGCAGGTGATCGTCGTGGTCAACGTGTTGACGCGTTGCGTCTGACCCCGGGTCCGGTGCTCGTTGTCCACATCGATGTCCCAATTGGGCAGTTGCTGCGGGCGCAACAACCCGAGCCCGTCGGGACGCTCGGCCACGAGGAATTGATTCCGCTCTTCGCGGGCTTGGGAGGTTACGCCGCCTTGGCGCCGCGTGTTGGTGTCCGCTTGGGCCGAGGCGTCCAGCGTTTCCTGGACCATCACGGTGATGATGTCGCCGGCCTCGAAGCGTTGCTGTTTTTCCGAGATGAGCGTCCCGCGTTGGGCCGCCGCCTGGTTGAACAAGCTTCCCGCCGCCGCCGGCGCCGCCACGGCGAGCATGGCCGTGAGGCAAATCGCGCTACGCATGAGGGTATCTCCTTTTCCGCTGTGGTGAAACTCGACGCCAGCCGGGGACCGAAACCGGAGCCCGGCGTCATTCAACAACGATGGCGCCGTCGGCCTGGACCCGGCCAATAAACTCTTCCCGGGAATCGGGATTTACCAAGATGATGGCGTCGCCCGCGCGCCCGTGCTCCTGGGCCCGCGCTTGACTGCGCACAACGAGAGCGCCCACCCGGGTCTCGACGGTCACCAGTTGGTTGCGCCGGACGACCTGGCGGGCCTCCACTTGGCGGCTGCCGATGACTTGGCCCGCGTGGATGCTGGTGCGCGCGACCTTCCCCACGAGTTCGCCGGGATCCTCGAACACGCCGCTTCTCAGAGAGGAGCGGGGATAGCGCTCCACGTCGAGATCGCCTTCGCTGACGAGGCTGCCGCGGCTGATGTCGCCGGTGGCGATCACCACCGGGGCGTAATGCTCGACATTGGCGCGGAAGGTCACGGTGTGGACGGTTTCGCCGTCGACGCGAATCTCGCCCCGGAACACGCCCCGGCCGATGTAGCGGTACTGGGGATTCGCCTGCCACGCGATCTCCACTTGACCCTCGGGCACGGTGTAGTCCTGATGCGGTTCGTCAACATCGACGGTCGTGTGGGCGGGGTCCCACGGCATCTCGGCGAGAATGAACGTCCTGAGATCCTCGGCGAGGACCCGGCGGTCGACGTCCAGGTGGAGCGTCGTCACGCGGGCGTAGCGCGCGCCCTCCACATGGAACTCGCCGGGCTCGAAGCCCACCTGGCGCAGGCGGCTGGCCACGAGGCCGGCGTCCACCCGGCTGCTGCTTCCGGGCCGGGGCGCCGAGGTCAGCTCAAGCTCTTCGATGCGGGGGATGTCCCCTTCGCGCACGCGGGCGACATCGCCCAGCCGCACCTCTGGCCCGCGGACGTAGGCCTCCTCGCGCAATTCCAGCACGATCAAGAGGGGCGTGGATTCTTGCGGCGCCTCCATGGCGGGCGCTGGCCAAGCCGTGCTCAGCACGGCAAGAATCAGCGCGCTCCAGAAGGCTTTGGCCCCGGTTCGTCCCGAGTTCCAGCCGGTTTTCACCCTTCCGCGATGCATTTTGCTTGGATTCCTGTCCGGCGCCTCACCGGGTTTAGCGCTTGACATTGTTGGCGATTTGCAGCATGTCGTCGGAGGACTGGATCACCTTGGAACTGGCTTCATAGGCCCGCTGGGCGGTGATGAGATTGATGATCTCCTCGACGACCTGGACGTTCGAATTCTCCAGGAAACCCTGCTCCAGCGTGCCCAAGCCGTCGAGGCCCGGCTCGCCTATGACGGGCGCGCCAGACGCCTCTGTTTCAAGGAGGAGATTCCGGCCCATGCCCGCGTCCAGCCCCGCGGGATTGATGAAGCGCGTGAGTTGGATCGTGCCCAGATTCTGGGGCTGGGCCTCGCCCGCGATGACCGCCGAGACGACGCCGTCACTGCCCACGTTCAACTGAGTGAAGTCCTGGGGGACGTTGATGCCCGGCGCGAGGGGAAACCCGTCGACGGTCACAATCTGACCGTTCTGATCGATGCGGAAGGAGCCGTCCCGGGTGTAGGCGCTGTTCCCATCGGGCAGCTCCACCTCGAAGAAGCCGTCGCCCTCGATGACGAGATCGAGGGGATTGCCCGTCTGAATGTAGTCGCCCTGGCTGAACAACTTCGCGATGCTCGCCGGACGGACGCCGTGGCCGAGTTGAATGCCCTCGGGTATGGTCTCGCCAGCGGCCGTCTCCGTGCCAGCGGGTTTCAGCGTTTCGTAGAGAAGATCTTGAAAGTTGACCCGGCTCTTTTTGAAGCCGGTGGTGTTCACGTTGGCCAGGTTGTTGGCGATGGTGTCGACATTGAGCTGCTGGGCGATCATGCCCGTGGCGGCCGTGAACAATCCCCGAATCATGGCGTTTCCTTTCCGCTCAAATCCTCATTGGTCCGCAAGAACGTTGTCCGGAACAGTGGGGGTCCGGCCTACGACGGCATGCCCACCTGGTCGATGAGGCGGCCCGTCGTCTCGTCCATGGTCACGATGACGCGGCTGTTCGCCTCATAGGCCCGCAGGCCTTGGATCATGTTGGCCATCTCCGTCGGCGCCTGGACGTTGGAGAGTTCCAAGGCCTTGTGCATCACCTGCACGCCCTCCGCCGGCGCCATCATGCCTTCGAGCGCCTCCTCCGGCGCGGCGTAGAGGGTGTGCCCTTGCCGCTCCAACAGGCCCGGCTCCTCGAAGCCGACGATGCGCAGTTGGCCCACGGGGGCGCCTTCAACGAAGACCTCGCCGTCCCCGGAGATGACAAACTCCATCCCCTCCACGGGTATGGGCGCGCCGTCGGCGCTCAGCACCACATGCCCGTCGGCCGTGGCGAGTTGGCCCGCGGCGTTGATAGCCATCTGGCCGCTCCGCGTGTAACGCTCGCCCTGGGGCGTGTCCACGGCGATGTAGCCTGGGCCCATGAGCGCCACGTTGAGCGGGTCGCCGGTAGAGGATATGACGCCCGCGCTCCGGTCCGTGTAGGTCTCGTCCAAACGCGCGCCGCCGCCGGGGCCCGCCCGCAGATTGTGGAGATGGGGATGCACCGGACGGCCAAGGTAGTGCTGATAATACCCCTGAAAGACGCCGTCCATCCGCTTGTAGCCCGGCGTCGCGGCGTTGGCCAGGTTATTGGCGATAACGTCGTGACGCTTTTCTAGGCCCACCATCCCCGACGCGGCGGCGTAGAGTCCCGTGATCATGGCCTGTGTTTCTCCCTTTTTCTGCTCCCGGCGCCCATGCCCCGCCGCGGACGCGATCGCGCGGCCAGCGGGACCCACGGGGACGGGCTCCCCCAAGCACGACAAGCAACACCCGTGCCGATCACGGCCGATAAGGACGTAACCCCTTTCCTCAAAACAGGTTACGCACATCCGAACCCGGTCCCACAAGCCGGCGTTCCGGTGCAATACTTGCCCGTCCCGGCACTTTCTGCAGTCACGGGCCGCCTCCACGCTTTTGCACGACGCCGTCATTCCCGAGTACACTAGTTGGTTTTAGGAGGAAGTGGGAACACAACGGATGCCGGAATCGCGGTCACACGGCCATCGGCCATGGCGCGGCCGGCGCAACACGAACTTGGGAGAGAAGAACCTATGACGAAGGGACTGGGGCGGCTTGCCGCCGCCGCGCCCGCGCTGCTGTTCGCGGCGGCCACGCTGGGCGCCGAGGAAGTCGTGAGGGAAAGCATTTCCACCGAATACGAAAGTATCCGCCTCGTGAAGGTCGCAGACAACCTTGAGCACCCGTGGGGCATCGCATTTTTGCCGGATGGCCGCCTTCTCGTTACGGAGCGGGACGGCCGTCTGAACATCATTGAAGACGGCGAAGCCACCGAGGTCGACGGCGTCCCCACCGTGCGCGCCGTCAACCAGGGCGGCTTGATGGATGTTGTGCTGCATCCGGACTTTGAATCCAACGGCTGGGTCTACCTCACCTGGTCCATGCCGGATCAGGAAGGGGCCGCGGCCACGCAGGAAACCGCCACGGCGATGGGCCGCGGCCGCCTGGAAGGCAATGCGCTGGTGGACTTCGAAACCCTCTTCGTCCAGGATCGGTTCTCCAGCCCCGGCCGGCACTATGGGTCTCGCATCGCGTGGGCCCATGACGGCACGCTCTACTTGAGCATTGGCGACCGCGGCGCCAGCCCGCCCCGCGCCCAGGACCTCGGCGACCACGCCGGGACGCTCCTGCGCCTCAACGACGACGGAACCGTGCCGGAGGACAACCCCTTCGTGGGCCAAGAGGACGTCCAGCCCGAGATCTTCTCCTATGGGCATCGCAACATACAGGGCATCATCGTCCATCCCGACACGGGCGCCATCTGGGTGACGGAGCACGGTCCCCGCGGCGGCGATGAATTGAACCTCGTCGAAGCGGGCAACAACTACGGTTGGCCTGACGTCACAAATGGTCTGGACTACCGCACCCAGGAGCAATTCGGCAACAGCGTGCGTCATCCCGTGGAGGGGACAACGCCGCCGCAAATCGACTGGACTCCCTCGCTGGCGCCGTCTGGATTGGCCTACGTGCCGGAAGACAGCGCCTTCGAGTCCTGGCAGGGCAACCTTCTGGCAGGCGGCCTGCGGCCCCGGGAGATCCGGCGCATCCACTTCATCGATGGCGAGCCCGTACACCAGGAGCGCCTCCTACATCAGGAGATCGGCCGCATCCGCGACGTGCGCACGGGTCCCGACGGCAACTTCTACGTGGCCACGGACAACGGCGACGACGCCATCTACCGCATCGAACTGGCCGACTGATGTCCGCCTCAGGCGCTTGGGTCACCCAAGAGCCACGCTACGAACGACACGGGCCCTCGCGCGGCGCCTTCCGCGCGAGGGCCCGTTTTATGCCTCTCGGCAATTCCGGGGCAGCCGGGCTATTCCGCGGGAGCTATCCGGACGATGCGATCATCGCCGTCCTGGATGTGGCCCCGGTTGCGGTCGATGTTGCTCGTTCCCATGTACAGGGCGCCGTCCGGGCCTACGGCAATGGCGCGGAGCCTGCCATGGGCGGAATCCGGCGAACCATAGGGGGCGTCGCCCAGGTCCTCTTCCGCGAACCAGCGCTCAATGGCCGTGGGCCGATGCGGATCGTCCGCGTCGTCGAACTGAATGCGGATCAGAGCCGAGGATCGCAGTGTCGTGAACAGCAGATCGCCTTGGAGTTCGGGCATCAGATCGCCGTCGTAGAAGGCCAGCGCGCCCGGAGGGGCCGCCGGCGTCCACTCCAGGATGGGATCTTCGTAGTCCTCGTGCCCTGCGGCGCCAAAAACATGGGGCCAGCCATAGTTCTTCCCGCCCTCGACAATGTGCATCTGGTCCCGGCCCGTGGGCCCGTGATCAGCGGCGAAAAGGGCGCCGGTATCCGGATGGAAGGCGAGGCCGTGCACGTTCCGCAGGCCCGTGGCCCAAACGGGCGTATCCGGCCAAGGATTGTCCTCGGGAATCGCGCCTTCCGGCGTCACGCGGAGAATGCTTCCCCGGAGATTATGGATGTCTTGGGCCGCGCCCGCCTGGCCCGTGTCGCCGATGGTGACATAGAGCATGCCGTCTTCCGGCCCAAAGGCGATGCGGCCCCCGTTGTGGGTGTTGGCGGCGGGCAGGTGATCGAGGATGACCTCCTTATCCGTCCCCTGGGCGCCGCCGTCGCGGTACCGGTCCACCCGGTTCTCGGGGCCATCCTCCGTATCCAGGGTGTACATGGCGTAGACCCAGGGCTCGGCCTCGAAATCGGGATACAACGCCAGGCCCATCATGCCGCCGCCGCCGCTGTGGTAGACGTTCTCCGGGCTCGCCCAGGGCTCTGGCTGGAGCTCGCCGTCCGGCGACGCCACGCGGATCCGGCCCGGCCGCTCTGTAAACAACAGCCTGTCATCAGGCAGAAACGCGAAATCCCACACCACCTCCAGATCCGTGATGTAATCCTCCACGCTGTAGCCGGGCGGCTCCAAGTAATACGTTTCCTCCGGCATCGGCGGCGGGTCCGCCTCGACGGCCTGACACCCGGCGGCGCCGCACCACGCCACCGCCAGGGCCGCCGCGAACCATGGCGCGGAGGCGCCGCCGAACAGGGACCATTTCTTCCGAAGTGTGCGCGCGCTTGGGCTGATACTCATGAGAAGCTCCTCCGTTCCGGGATGTATATCGGGGAATTCGTCATCTGGCTGGCGTATCCCTTGTAGCACGGAGCGGACGCGCTAGCCAAGCGCGGGCCGATCTTGGACGAGAGGCGCCGCCGTAAATTGAAACCGGGACGGACCAGCCGAAGGCCAGCCCATCCCGGAACAGGGGTCGCGTGTGTAGATTCGCGTCTTACGCGGCGGGGCGCTCGGCCCAACGGCCCACGTTGTCCACAACGGCGTCCGCGTTGTCGCCGCCGAAGCACTCCCGCAGGATGCGGTGGTAGGCGCACTCTTCCGCGGAGCGGAGGTTCGCCTCGGGGAACTTCTTCATGTAGGCCTCGGCCTCGCTGCTGGGCATCAGCCGCTCCACCTCTTGGGTCAACAGATCGACAGTGCCGCTGCCCTCGTCGAACTGCTCCTTCACCCGCCAGACGATGTCATGGGGGAGCAGGTCCTCCACAGCCTTGCGCAGCACCCACTTCTCCATGGGCGGGCCGTCGCCGCCGCGGGGCAGCTTGAGCTGAGGCGGAATCCGCATGCTCAGATCGATCATCTCCTTGTCGAGGAACGGGACCCGGCCCTCGATGCTATGGGCCATGGTCAGCCGGTCGACCCGCTGGAGGTTGACGTTGTGCATCGCCGTGATGGAGCGCCGCAATTCGCGGTGCAGGGCCAAGGGATTCCGGATGTCCTTGTGGTAGGCGTAGCCCGCGAAGAGTTCGTCGGCGCCTTCGCCCGTCATGATCACCTTCACATGCTCCGCCGCGAGGCGCGAGGTGAAGTAGGTGGGGATGGCGCTGCGAACGAGATCGGCGTCGAAGGATTCGAGGCAGTAGATGATCTCGGGCAGATGCTCCAGGACCTCGGCGACGGTAATGAAGTGCTCGTGATGGATGCTGCCGATGTGGCCCGCCACATGCCGGGCCGCCTCGATGTCATTGCTGCCTTCGATGCCCACGGCGAAGGTGTGGAGCTCGCCCAACTCGCGCCGCGCCATGGCGGCAATGAGGCTGGAGTCCAACCCGCCGGACAGGAAGGAGCCGATGGGCACGTCGCTCATCATCCACTTCCGCACGGAACGCTCCATGACCTCCCGCAGCTCGCTCACGAACGCTTCCGCCGGCCGGTTCTCGGGCTGACAATCCGGCACTTCGTAGTAGCGCTTGACGCCGTGCCGGGAATCAAAATAGCTTCCGGGAGGCAAGGCCTCCACGTTCTCGGCGACGCCCGCGAGGGCCTTCAGCTCCGACGCGAAGCACAGGGCCTTGCCGCGCCGGCCAAAGTACAGGGGCTTGATGCCGATATGGTCCCGGGCGGCGTAGAGATGGCCGCCGTCGGCAATGGCGAAGGCGAACATCCCGTCCAAGGCCTCGGCGGTCCCTTCTTTTTCCCGGCCATAGACATGCAGCGCCGTTTCCGTGTCGCTGTCCGTCTTATACGGCGCGTCCGGCATCGTTTCACGCAGTTCCCGGTGGTTGTAGATCTCCCCATTGCCCACGATGGCCAACCGGTCCCGGCCGCCCAGAATGGGCTGGTCGCCGCCTTCGGGGTCCATGATGGACAGGCGCTGGTGTCCCAGTACGCCGGGCCGTCGCTCGTCCACGTACGTTCCCGACGCGTCCGGGCCACGATGGCGCATCACTTCCATCATCCGCCGCACGGCGTCTTCGTCCTGAGAACCCCAAATGCCCGCGATTCCACACATTGTTGATTACCTCCTTAAACTCTTGGGGGGAAAAAGCCATCCGGCAGCCGTTCCCCGTTGCGCGGAAGCCCCATGGAGCGTTCCGCTTCAATTCGAGCGCTTCCCTCTTCGCCGGCGCGCGCTTACAGATACAGTGTCTCCATGGATCAATCGCCTTCCACAAGCCCCTGCGCAACGAGGAAGTCCCGGGCCACGTCGAACGCGTCGCGGCCCTCTTCGTCCACCTCGTAATTCAGCCGCTGCATCGTTCCGTCGTCGAGACGGTCCGCGAGCAGTGAAAGCGCCTCGCGCAATTCAGGGCGTTCCTCTAGCAATTCCCCCCGCGCCACGGGCGCAGCGTGATACGGGGGGAAGAACTGCCGGTCATCTTCCAACGGAAGCAAGTCAAACGCGGGTATCCTTCCGTCGGTGGCGAAGGCGGACACCACGTCCACCTCGTCCCGGGCCACGGCTTGATACATGAGCGCGGCGTCCATGTCGCGGACGGCGCCGAAGCGGAAGCCGTAGGCCTCGCTCAACCCGGGGTAGCCATCGGGCCGCTCCGCGAACTCGGGGGTGAACCCGGCGCGAAGATCGGACGCGGCGTCCGCCAAGTCGGAGATGGCGGTCCATCCCCGCGCTTCGGCTTCGGCGCGGCGCACCGTGATGGCGTACGTGTTGTTGATGCCGAAAGGCTCCAACCACGCGGCGCCCCAACGGTCCTCGTAGGCGTCCCGGACGAAGGCGAGGGCCTCTCCGGGATCGGTTATCACCTCTTCGTCGAGCACGGCGGTCAAGGCCGTACCGGTGTATTCGGCGTACACGTCGATCTCGCCGCGGATCAAGGCGCCGTGACAGATCATGGTTCCGCCGAGATTGAACCGGCGGTCCACCCGCGAATCCGTCCGGTCTTCAATGATTTGGGCCATCATTTCGCCCAATATGAACTGTTCCGCAAAGTCTTTGGCGCCGATCCGGACGGGTTGGGCCCCGGGGCCGCCCAGAGACAGCAACGGCGCGACCGCCGCCAGGGCGGCTATGAACAACGCCGCCGGAAAGGCGAGGGCCAAGGGGCGCAACAGGGCTTCCCGGCGGGCCTGGGCTCCGGAAGGCCGGCGACGCCGCGCCTTGGCCCACCACTCCAAGCTGCCGATGGCGCCGTCCACCAGCAAGGCCAGCACGGCGGCCGGCACGGCGCCCAGGAGGATGAGCTGGGGGTTCGCCAAGGCGAGCCCCCGGTTGATGAACTGTCCCAGACCGCCGGCGCCGATGAAGGCGGAAAGGGTCGCGACGCCGATGCTCACCACGGCCGCCGTCCGAATCCCCGCGACGATGACAGGCATGGCGAGGGGCATGCGGACCATCCACAACTCTTGGCGCGGGGTCATGCCTATGCCCCGGGCGGCCTCCACCGCGGCGGGCGGCGCGCCCTGCAATCCGGCAAGGGTGTTGCGCACGATAGGCAGCAGCGCGTACATAATCAGAGCCAGGATCGCGGGCAGCGCGCCGATGCGGCCCAACAGCACGAGGAGTATGGCGAGCATCGCCAGGCTCGGCACCGTCTGCAACACGCCCGCCACGCCCAGAATGGGGCCCCGCAGCCAGGCCTTCCGCAGCGCAAGGACGCCAAGGGGCACGCCGATAAGCACGGCAAAGAGGGTGGACACGCCGGTGAGCACGAGGTGCTCGCCCGTGCGCTGCCACAATTCCGGCAGCCGGTCCATGACGAAGGCTAGGCCATCCGCTCCCATTACAAGAGGCCCTTGTACGCTTCGAGCTGCCGGGCGGGCTTGCCGAAGAGGTCCTTGACGAACGGCGTGGCGGGCCGGCCCAGCACTTCCTCTTTCGTCCCGGTCTGCTCAAGCCGGCCCTCATGGAGCACGGCGATCCGATCGCCCAAGGCAAGCGCTTCGAAGATGTCGTGCGTTACGAATACAATCGTCTTCTTCAGCCGATCCTTGAGTTGAAGGATCTCTTGCTGGAGCACGTCCCGGGTGAGGGCGTCCAGGGCGCCGAAGGGTTCGTCCATGAGGAGATAGGCGGGGTCGGCCGCCAACGCGCGGGCGACGCCAACGCGTTGCTGCTGCCCGCCGGACAGCTCGTCGGGGAAGCGGTGGGCGAACTCGCCGGGCGGAAGATTCACCAGCTCCAGGAGTTCGTGGGCGCGGGCGCGGCGTTGAGCAGCGGAGGAGCCAAGGAGGCGGGGCACGATGGCCACGTTCTGCTCGATGGTCATGTGGGGGAAGAGGCCGATTCCCTGAAAGACATAGCCGACGTGCCGGCGCAGTTGGGCGGCGTCCTGTTCGTGGACATCCCGGCCATCCACGCGGACGGCGCCCGACGACGGCTCCACAAGACGGTTGATCATCTTGAGCGTGGTCGTCTTGCCGCACCCGGAGGAGCCCAGCAACACCAAGGTCTCGCCGCTGGCTATGTCAAGGGACAGATTCCGAACGGCGTAGGTCGCGCCGCCGTCAAATGTCTTGGACACATCATCCAGGGAAATCATTTGTCCTGGGGCCCGCCCGGCCCATGGGACCGGCGGGCGGTCTCCACCCTCCTCGTTCCGTTGCGCGCGCCCGTATGGAGCGAGCCGGGCGCGCGTTACTCCTTGCTAAACTCGTAAATCGCCAACAGCCCATGGGCGGCGCCCATTCCCTGCTGCAAATCCATCTCGAGGTTACGCAGGATATAGCCGAGCTGCGGCTCGATGACGTTGGCCCGGGGATCGCCCATCCGGAACCAACGGACGTTGCGCACAACGCCGCGGATGGTCCGTATCGCGTCTTGCACGACCTCCGGATACTCCGTGGGCGGCGGTTCGCCGAGCCAATCGGGGTCGTTGGCGCGCTCCAGCGCCTCGATGGCGGCGTAGACCACGGCGTTCCACGCCATCTGAAACTTGTCAAAAAAGGCGTTCAACCGGTCGAACCCAGGCTTGGGCGTATAATCGAAGACCAGCGCTTCGAGATCGGTGCGCACGTTGAACTCGTGCAGGCAATTCACCTCCCGCCGCAACGGCTGGGCGTGGCGATTGTACTCGCCCGTGTTCATGTGCCGTCCGACGAGGATTGAGCGATCCCGCAGCTCGTTCTTGATGACGCGGCCGCCCTTGTTTCCGATGGTCGCGCGCACGTGCTCGTCGAACTCCGCGGCCGTCCAGAACCGCAGGGGGAACCGCTCCGGCTCCACGCGGTCCAGCAGCTCTGGCGGATAGAGATACGACATGCTGTACGTGCGCATCGTGTCCCCGCCCGCCGGGGGATCGTCCCAGTAACATTGCCACTCGTAGGAGTACCGGCCGACGAGATCAGCCACCAGCACAGCCTGGCCATGGGAATGCTCGTGAATGTCTTCCAATAGGCGCGCGAGCTCCGCGTCGTTCAAATGGGACAAGGACCCGTAGCTGGAAAAGTATATGTCGTAGGGGGCGTCGTTCTTGATGTCCCCGAGCCCCTCCGAGAGGTCGCCCACGACGAAGCTGACTTTCGGCTCGTGTTCATAGATGCCCGTGCCTTGCTCCACCATGGCCGGGCTGATGTCCACGCCCTTATAGGCGCCGAGCATCTCCGGGGGCAGCACGTCCACCTCGCGGGAGACCAGGCTGTCGCCTTCCTTCTTCAGGCTCGTGAGAATCTCATAGCCTTCGCCGGAGCCCGATCCCAGATCGAGGATGCGGATCCGTTCCAGGCTGTGACGCTTTCGCTCCACGAGGGGCATGACAAAGTCGTGCAGCACGTACCGGGTGATTTGGTCCTCCCAGTACCGGCGCACGTTGTCGTACTTACCCAGCAATCCACCCGTGTCCCGCTGATAGAAACCGCTGGCCACCGCGGATTGGTAATTCTTCAGGGCGCGCTCGGAGCCGTTGTTCTCCCTGCCCGCCGGTTGCTCCGGTGGGGCGATACCCTGCTCCTCGCCCTCCGCGGTCTCGGTCTCCCCAATCCGCATGCCGCCGCTCCCGCTCAACGTTAGCGTACTCCTCCGTAAACAAAAAAGGATTATTATGACTTTGAAATTCGGCCCCACGGCGCGCCGGAACGCACGACGCGGACGCGGACCACACCCACAGTTCCCACATTCAGTCAGCATACACCATTGGCCGAAATTACGCAAATCGGCCAACATTTGGCGAAATCGGCTCCGCGCCGGGAGCAAGTCCACCTGAAGTCCGGATCAAAGGGCGCGGCGACCGGTGGAAAGCCCGATCGCCGCGCCCGTCATGGAGCCTTCAACTGACCGTGCGGAACCGCTGTTCCGAAGGGCGAGGCCGTTACTCCTGGCCGAATTGGAGGAGGTTCGGCGGCGGAGTCTCCGCCTCCGCTCCCACGTTGTTTCGGAGCAGATGGAAGATGCTCGAATCCAGCCCGACCACGAACTCTGTGCCGGCCGGCGTAGCCTCGCGCATGATGTCGAGAGAACGCATGAACGTGTAGAGCCCGGGGTCGCTTTCGAAGGCTTCGGCGAAGAGCGCCACGGCCTGGGCGTCGCCCTCGCCCCGCAGTATCTCCGCATCACGTTCAGCGTTGGCGACGATGACCTGGACCTGCCGGTCCGTCGTGCCCCGGATGATCTCGCTTTGCCGCTCGCCTTCGCTGCGATACCCCATGGAGATGCGGGAGCGCTCCGCGCGCATGCGCTCGAACACGGCCTCCAGATTCTCTTCCAACAATTCGGCGCGTTTGACGCGGACGTCAATCACGCGCACGCCAATGTCGCGGGCCCGTTCGTCGACCAACTCCGTGACGATGGTCATGATCTCTTCCCTGCCGCGCTCGATACGCTCGTGCAAGGGGTTGTCGTAATACTCCTCTTCGTCGATGAAGGCCTCGACCTCGTCGCCGAATTCGTCCAGAATGGCGGGCCGCCGGTCCAGGAAGCGGTTGGTCGTCCGCACCACCTCGTTGAGGTCGTATTGCCCCACTTCGCCGCGGACCTCGCTGTAGATGAGATCGTCGAGACGGGCGCGGGCGCCGGCCTCCGTCCGCACGCGCATGAAAAACAGCAGGGGATTCTCGACCTGCCAGCGGGCGAACGTGTCGATGGAGACGTTCTTCTCCGCGAGGGTCATTTCCTCGGGATCGGCGTCGTAATCGAGGATCACGTTGGGAAGCCGGTGGACTTCGTCGGTGAAGGGCATCTTGAAGTAGAGCCCGGCGCCCTCGCTCACGCGCACGCCTTCATCCGGGACCTCAATCGGCCCCATGTCTTCGTCTTCCGCCTGAAGGACGCTGGCGCGGATCTCCGCCTTCCGCTCCTCCAAGTCCGTGCCCGGCATATGACCGACAATGACGCGGATGGGCTCGTTGAAGCGGGTGATGACGGCCTGTTCTCGTTCATCAATGGTGTAGGTGCACGTGACGATAAGAAACAGGCCCACGGCCAACGCCACTAGCGCGACGCCGCCGGCAAGGTATCCTTTATTCATAGTGAGTTACTCCCTAATCCTGCGCCGAAACGCTTTGGCCCGTGGCCGCTTCGCGCGCGGGCGGGAACACCCTGGAGGCGTCGCCACCGCCCAAGGCCTTCAAGTTAAGCAGGCTCGCGTGCTCGTCCACGATGGTCACATGAAGCTTGGGCAGCAGCTCGCTCATCGTTTCGAGATACAGCCGCGAGCGGGTAATCGTGGGCGCGCTGTCGTGTTGCTCCGCCAAGGCAAGGAACCGGGCGACCTCGCCCTCGGCCTCCGCGATCCGCGCCTCCTTATACCCTTGCGCTTGCTGACGGGCCCGCTCCGCGCGGCCCTCGGCCTCGGGGAGCTGGGCGCTCTGATAGGCCCGGGCTTCGTTGATGATGCGCTCCCGGTCTTCCCGGGCGGACGCCACATCCCGGAACGCCTCGGCCACCTGCTCTGGCGGCAGAACGATCTGGAGCTGCGCCGTCGTGATGGAGACGCCCATGCCGTACTGGTCCGCCAGTTCTTGCATCTTCGCTTGCACTTCCTGCTGGATGTCGACCTTACCGCCGCGGAGCACGTCGCCGATGGGCCGGTCGCCCACCATTTGGCGCAACACCGCCTCGCCTAGATCGCGAAGGGTGTCTTCCACGCCGCCCGCCCGGTAATTGAAGAGGAAGTCCCGGGCGTCGCGGACGCGGTATTGCAGAGCCATGGAACAATTCACGATGTTCTCATCGCCGGTGAGCATCTGCGCTTCCCGCAGCAACATAGAGTCGTCGCGGAACGAGCGATACTGCGTCCCGCCCGGCGCATCAAGGGTCCGGAAACCGAACTCCAACCGGCGGAGGCCCTCCACATTGACGGTTTCTACGGTTTGAACAGGCCAAGGCATCTTGAAGTGCAGACCCGGCCCGCTCGTCTTGGTGTGTTTGCCGAAGGTCAGCACAAGGCCCTCTTCGCCCGCGTCTACGGTGTAGAAGGGCCCGCCCAGCACGAACCACGCCAGGAGCGCCACGGCGATTACACCCGTAATGACGAGCTTTGGACTGCCGGACCAATTGATGTTGTCGAGATTCGGCAGATTGACCTGACGGCCGCCGATATTGACAACCTCGGGTTTCCGCGGTCTCCGTTCCATTCAACGTTCTCCTCTTTACGCCACGGGGCGGGACGCCGCGCGCCCCGCTGTCCACGCCGCGGCAATCTTCAGCCGCGCCAGGGATTTCCGGCGCGGCCAGCTCTCTAGCCTATCGATCATCACGGGCGCCACGCAAGGAAAGAGCGCCTCCCCGAATCGCCGGGTTAGGCTGAACAGACAGAGGCTATATCCTGCTAAATCTCGCTTCAAATGGGAATTCTAAGAGCGATTGGCGGCGCGTACCATTATCAAGCTGTTGAGCAGTCATATGCCTTCATAGCCGTTGATAGCCGTCAATTTCCCCTTGGAAGGGAGTGGCCCGATGGGCCGAGAGATGTAAACCGATCAACGGAGTTTCCTTATCCGGCGATTAGGAGCCTCCCGGCCAGGATCTTCTGGCGCGGCAGCCCACAGTAAACGCCTTGTTCAGCGTTCATCGGAGACGGGCCTCCCCACGGCGAATAGGCTCGAAGCCGACGCTCCGCGGCCGCCAGGCGCCGCGCTTGCCGGATTTGCGTGGTATCGCCGGGGAATGCTACACTTCCGCCCGATCCTGCGCCGCATCGCCCCAATCTCCCGCTCATCTCGCAGGATCCCGGTTATGTCTTGGGGGAGCGACATCGAAACGCGGAAGGAATGCACGTTGAGAACGCCATTGATCGCCGGTAATTGGAAGATGAACATGTTGGTGGGCGCGGCCGTTGAATTGGCTACGGGCGTAAAGAACCAAACCGGGGGCGCCAGCAACACGGAGATCGTGGTGTGCCCGCCCTTCACCGCCTTGCAGGCCGTGGGCCAGATCGTAAAGGGCTCCAACGTCGCCCTGGGCGGACAGAATTGCTACGCCAAAGAGAGCGGCGCCTATACCGGCGAGATTTCGCCGCAGATGTTAGCGGACGTGGGCTGCTCGTGGACCATCTTGGGCCACAGCGAGCGCCGGGAGTACTTCAAGGAATCCGACGAATTCCTCAACGAAAAGCTCAAATTCGCCCTTGAATCGGGGCTCAATGTCATGTTTTGCGTCGGCGAGACCCTAGAAGAGCGGGAAAGCAGCAAGATGAACGACGTGTTGACCCGGCAGATTACCCATGGCCTTCAAGGCCTTGGCGCCGCCCAATTCGCCGATGTGGCCGTCGCGTACGAACCGGTCTGGGCCATTGGCACGGGCAAGACGGCGACGCCGGATCAGGCGGAGGAGGCCCACGCCTTCATCCGGCAACTGATCCAGGATCAATTCGGTGAAACCGTGGCGGAGGG
>SLHB01000356.1 GCA_007136375.1 Candidatus Hydrogenedentota bacterium | reverse complement strand
ATCAGCGCAAGCCCCAGCAGCAACACGACGGCGAGGCAGACGGCCTCCCGCGTCACGGAATGCCGCGACGCCCCTTTGCCCTCCCGCTCAAAATCCGCCCCGTTGATGGCTACGCTCCCTTCCGCCCCGTCTCGCCTCCTCCTTCGCCACGAGGCGCCATGATACCGGCGTTCGCGTCTGGCGGACAAGACTCGCGGCGGAATTCGCCCGGCTTGGCGGAAAAGCGCGAAATAGCCGTTGACTTTCATAAAATTTAGTTATACTTTAACTTTATTCAAGCGCAACGCGCTGCGCGGCGACGGTGACAGGAGATGGCGGGGTGACCCAGAAAGCGTGGTTCGATGAGCTGAGCGCGGAGGATCTTCAGTTCATCCGGCGGTTTATCCTGGCTTCCGGGTCGCTCAAGGCGGTGGCGCAAGAGTACGGCGTCTCCTACCCCACGGTGCGGCTGCGTCTGGACCGGCTCATCGCCAAGATCCAGGCCCTGGAGGACTCCCGGGAGCGCTCCCCCTTCCACCGGAAGGTGCGGGCCCTCATGGCGGAGGGCCGCCTGGGCGAACGCGAAGCCAGAGCGTTGCTCGAAGCCCACGACGAAACGGTCAACGGAGATTAAAACGATGGAGCCCTGGTACGATCCCAATCTATACGGGTGGATTCCCGGAACGGTCTTTGGTTGCTTGGGCGGAGGGCTGGGCGCCGCCACGGGGCGTCTCGCGTCGCGGGGGAAGGCGCGGGGCGTGATCATGGCGCTGTGGACGGTTTGGCTCGGCGTGGCTGGAGTGTTGTTTGTATTGGCGGCTTGGGCCCTTTGGGTGGGCCAGCCTTACGGCGTGTGGTACGGACTAGGGTTGCCAGGCGTGCTGGGCTTCGCCATCGGCGTTCCCATATGCCTGTCCATGCGAAGGGCGTACACGGCCTGGGAGATGAAACGGATGGACGCGGAAGACCTGTGATCGCAGCAGCCGCGTTCGACGCCTGGGGTAGGAAAGGTGGTGCCGGGAGCGAGACTCGAACTCGCAAGCCCTTTTCAGGGCACTAGGTCCTTAGCCTAGCGCGTATGCCAATTCCGCCATCCCGGCACGCGCGCCCGAATCCTACCCGAAACACGGAGGCGAATGCAAGGGCTTTTTCCCGCAAATTCTTCCTGGGTCGACGGATTGCCCCACGGATTCCGATGAAAACCGGACGTTGGGGCTGGGCTACGCGCCCCGTTGGGGGTACGGCGGGAGCGTGGTCAGACGGGGATCGTCGACCGGGCCGCCCACGGTGAAGTGGTACAGGGACTGAAAGGCCTTGTCCCGCAGACCCAGCAAGGCGTGCACGGCGTCGTCGAAATAGGCGCCGATGCCCGTGGCGCGCAATCCCGCCGCCTCCGCTTCGAGGTATAGGACTTGCCCAATGACCCCGGCCTCCCAGAACAGGCGCCGGTACGCCCATGGGCCGTCATCGCCGATGGGCCCCTCGAAGGCGGCAAGCATGCCCGCGCTGAAGGCCCCGTCCCCCGCGATGTCTTGGTGCAGGCTCACCTCGGCGGCGGCTGTGTCGCACGGTCCCTCTAATAACAGGAACAACGGCAACTCCGGCGGACAGCCCGGAGGCGTCTCCCAGGCGAAGTGGCCGTGCATGGCGCCGCGCAAGGCGGTTTCCGCGCCATCGCCGCGGACGAGACAGTAGAGCCCCGGCGCCAGATCCGTGACCCGGTGAACGAACAGGGCCAGGTGGACGCGCGCCGGGCCGGACAACGCAAGCCAGGGCGCCCGATCCGGCCGGGGCATGACCCGGCTTAGCATGCGGTAGAACACATCCCGGGGCATGGCCGTCTCGCCGTCCATGGCCACCGCGCTCCGGCGCTGGAGGATGATCCGCCGGGCTGTGGCGCTGGCGACGGCCGCGCCTTCGGATTCCTCGCCTGCCCCGCGTTTCCACTCCACGGGCGGCACATCCGTTGCGGGCTTCTCCGTCGCTTCATGGACGGCGCCAATGACCATCCAGTCCACGTGTTCCGCGCTGAGCTGGTTGGCGGCGCCATGCCATTCCGCGGACACCGCGGCGGCGGCCAAGTCCGGCGGCGTCCGGGGCGCGGCGCCCGCGTCCACCGGGCACACGGCCGCGAGGATCTCGGGATGCTCCCGCTCTTCGGGGTGGAAATCCGCGCTCCGATCCAAACCGAGGACGGCGCCCACCGTTCCGCTGCTCAATCCGTCCAGCCCTACGAAACGCCAGCCCAGCATGGCGGCGGCGAAGGCCAGAGCCGCCAAGGCGTGGCCCACGTCGTGCTGACAATACCGGAACGCCCGCTCGCCGTACTTCCAGGCCTCCCGCCAGTACACGGAGCCAAGCCCCACGAAGAACGTCTCCGGCGGAAAGACGCCAGCGAACCGCGCCCAATCCCGTTCCGCCCAATCCGCCCGGCGCTCCAGGACATGCTCCCGGGGGGCGTAGTGGTACAACGCGGGACCCTCATGGAGGCCCGCGGCGGGGCCGCAGATAATGTAGCCTTCCGTGGGATGAAGATTGCCACTGCTTGGATTGCAACGCAAGGCCCACTGGGCGTCCCGGTACGCCTTCCACGCGGAGATGGCCAAGGAGTGTTCGAAGAACAGGCCCAGCATGGTCACGTTCACCGGTTGGGACGGCGCCGCCCCGGGAGGGCCATGGAGCGCTTCATAGGGCGGGGAACTGTCGTCGCGCGCGAGCGGAAGGGGGTGCTCCGGAGCCCCCGGATACCGGCGGAAGGGATCGGGCTGGTTCGCCCAGTCCAGGTAGCCCAGCGAACGGGCAAAGCGGTCGAAGTGGTGTTTCGTCGCCTCGTGATACGCGATAACCGTGTCCGCGGCCGTCAAGTCCTGGGTTGTCATGCGCCCTCTCTGGTTGTCCTTGTTCCTTGCCGGGCTGGGCGAACCGCGCCATGACGCCATGGTATCCTTGCCAAGCGGCGCAGCCATCCCCCCTGGTCCGGAGGTCTTTATGACGCCATTGTATCAAGATTGGGTTCGTCCCCTGCTCTTCCGCGGCGACGCGGAGGCCATGCACGATCGCGCTATCCGCTGGGGCGCGCGCTTGCAGCGGCGCAAGGCCCTCGTCCGTTGGCTCGCCCGGCGCTACACCGTCCACGATCCGCGGCTTCGCGTGGCCATGGCCGGGCTCAACTTTCCGAATCCCATCGGCCTGGCCGCGGGCTACGACAAGAACGGCCACAGCGTCGAAACCTTGGCCGCCCTGGGCTTTGGCGCCATTGAGGTGGGCTCGGTGTCCGCGGAGGCCTCCCCGGGGAATCCGCCGCCCCGGCTGTGGCGCTCGCCGGCAGACCGCGCGATCATCGTCAACTACGGCCTTCCCAACGATGGCGCAGCGGCCATCGCCGAACGTCTGTCCACGGCCGACCTGTCCGTTCCTCTTGGCGTCAACGTCGTCAAGACCAACCGGCGCTGCGCGGAGCCGGACGAAGCCATCCTCGCCGACTATGTGGAGGGAGCGCGCCTCGCGCAGGACGCCTGCGACTACCTCGTGCTGAACCTGAGCTGCCCGAACACGGAATCGGGCCGCGACTTCTTCGCGGGCCACGTACAGACGCGGACACTCCTGGAGCTTTTGGACACCCCCGGCCCAGGCAAGCCGGTGTTCCTGAAGGTGTCGCCCCTCGGCGGGGACGAGGCCCTCGACCAGCTCTTGGAAGCGGCGGACGCCTTTCCCTGGGTGGCCGGGTTCATCTTCAACCTGCCGCCGGGCAAGCCCGTTCCCCTGTCCTTGTCCGAGAGCGAATTGGAGCGCATGCCCGGCGCCGTGGCGGGCAAACCGGTGGAAGGCCTCATCGAAGAACGCATCGCCGCCCTCTACCACCGCATGGACCGGGACCGCTACCGCATCATCGCCGCTGGCGGGGTATTCACAGGGGAAGACGCCCTTCGCAAGATCCGGCTTGGAGCTTCCTTCGTCCAGATCTTCACCGCCCTGATCTACGAGGGCCCCGGCGTGGTCCGCCGCATCAACCTGGAGCTCCTGGAACTCCTCGAACGCGACGGGTTCGGCCACATCGGCGAGGCGGTCGGTGTGGACGTCCCGTAGCGCCAGGGCCTCTCGACGGGCGAGCCAGGCCCTTGGTATCATCACCTTCCAAATCACGCGTGGGTTGACCCTAATTTCTGTCCCTGGAGAATATGAAATGACTATCGTGCGCCCTGCCCTCCGCCTCCTTCCCGCTCTCCTCGCCGCCCTATGTCTCGGAATGCCCGCCGGGGCCGAAGACGACGGTTGGCGGCCCCTCTTCAACGGCGAAGACCTGTCCGGCTGGGAGCGGGTCAACTGTCCGCCGGAGACCTTCACCGTCCGCGACGGCATGATCATCTGCAGCGGCGAACCCTATGGCCTTTTGCGGACCGACCGCATGTACGAGAACTTCGTCCT
>SLHB01000048.1 GCA_007136375.1 Candidatus Hydrogenedentota bacterium | reverse complement strand
CGCCGTGGTGATGGCGCTCGACCGCTCCAACAGTATGAACTTCGATTCCGGAATCGCCCCAGGTGTTACGCGCGCGGATGTGTTGAAGTTTTCGACGTCTCCCGTGGCCGTCGTGATCGAGGACGTCCATGCCGTGGCGGTTTGCGGGTTCGATCACGACGCGCATCCGGGCATCGGCATGACGCCTGTTGAAGGCGCGGGGAAGTTCGCGATCAACGGCGCCATCGCAAGCTATGCGCCAAACCCCAACGGTTGGACGTCGATCGGAGAAGGCGTCGCATACGCGTACGATATTCTCGATCCGATCACCGAATATGACGTGAAGGCGATGGTTGTGCTTACCGATGGCCAAGAGAATCACGGCCCGCACACCCGCCGATACATCAGCGATGTCACAGACATGATCAGCGGGCTGAACGGCCACGTGTTCGCCATCGGCCTGGGTAAGCCTGAAGTGCTGAATCCGGTCGCGCTGCAGGCGCTTTGCAATGGCAACAACGGCTACATGGTGATGACGGGCGACTTGACTTCTGAAGCCTCGTTCCGCCTTGCAAAATACTATCAGCAGATTTTCGCGGGCGTCACCAATAACGAGGTGGTGCTCGACCCCGAGGGATTGATTCTGCCGGGCCAGGAGCATCGTATCGAGTTCTGGCTGAATGAGACAGACATCACCGCGAAAGGCATCCTCCTGACGCCGGCGCCGTTCGGGGTTCGCTTTGTCCTTGAAGCGCCCAACGGCGATATCATCGATCCCGGAGTCGCTGGCGGGCATCCGATGGCGTCATTCGAGATTGGGGATGAGGTGTCGTTGTATCGTACGGGCTTGCCCATCCCTCTCGGGGCGGGCGAGGCGCACGCCGGCCGATGGCGCGCGATTCTGACCGTCGACGAAAAACACTACAGGCGCTACCTCGCCATGCTCGACAATTTCCCGGAGCTCTTTTCCGCGGCGGCGACCCACGGCGTCCGGTACAGCCTTAACGTGCACGCCCATTCAAACCTGCGGATGAAGGCGAACCTTAGCCAAACGAGCTATGAGCCGGGAGCGGTGATGACCGTGCGGGCCACCCTCACCGAGTACGGCCTCCCGGTGGCCTCGCGCGCGAACTGCCGCGCCGAGTTTACCCGGCCGGACAGCACGAACGCGACCCTGGCCATGCCGGAAGTGGAAGCGGGCGTGTTCGAAGCGACGACGTCCGCGGCCATGCCGGGCGTCTACACCTTCCGGATCCTCGCCGAGGGACAAACCTTGCGCGGCCGGCCGTTTACAAGAGAACAGGCGCGGACCGGCGCCGTCTGGAGAGGCGGCGACAACCCGCCGCCATCATCGAACGACGATCCCAACCGGCCGCAGGACCGGCTTTGCCGCCTCATGGGCTGTCTGCTGCGTCAGAAGAGCGTCCAAGAAGCGCTGGGCAAGGCAGGCGTGTCCTGGGAGGAAGTTCGGCGATGTCTAGAGGAGTATTGCCAGAAGCCCTCGCCGAAACAGGCGCGGCGAAGCGAGCAACTTGAGCTCGCTGATCGGCTTAGAGCCGTTATCCGGGACGACCATGTGTTTCAGAAGGTGCTACGCGAATTGGAGAGAGGGATAGAGTGACGTATGCCCGCGACGGGTCCTGAGGGCTCAAATGAGGAAGAAGAATGACATCCGTTGCGGATCACTATGCGGATTACTTGGGGCCTATCTACGTATGGATGGCCGGGGGGATGGATCATGCGCTGGCTCTTGGGAAGCGTGACCTCGACGGTGTTATCGGCGCCGGCGGCGCGGCCGTGGACCTTGGCGCGGGCTTTGGGATGCACACGATTCCCTTGGCGCGCGCAGGATATAAGGTGCTAGCGGTCGACACGTGTGATCGCCTGCTCGATGAATTGCGGCGTCATAGTACAGGTTTGGACATTCAAGCCGAACACTGCGACATGCTGCGATTCCAGGAACATCTATCCGAGAAGGCTGATCTCATCCTGTGCATGGGAGATACGCTGCCGCACCTGCAAACCATGGAGGACGTCAGCCTGCTGCTTCAACGCATCGCGGAAAGCTTGAGCCCTACTGGCAGGTTTGTCGCGGCTTTTCGCGATTACACCCGCTTGCCTCAGGGCGCCGCGCGCTTCATCCCGGTTCGAAGCGATTCCGATAGGATTCACACGTGTTTTCTTGAGGAGCAACCCGAGCATGTCGTCGTTCATGATGTCATTCACGAAAAGGGCGATCATGATTGGGAGATGACGGTCAGCAGCTATACGAAGCTGCGGCTCTCGCCATACGTGGTCAACGACGCGCTGCTTGAACTTGGGCTAAAGAGCGCGATCGGACCCGGAGCGCGCGGTATGGTGAGTGCGACCGCCCATAGATAAGTCGTGCGCCCGTTGGGACTCGACGCGACGGAAGAAGCCTTTTGGCTCGATCCTGTGGCCCAGGCCCACAATTCGGGTTTTCCGGTCCACGATCTCTACCAAGTCAGGGGTATTGTAGAAGCTGATCGAACCGCGCTCTTTGAGGTCTGGGATGGGCGCTTTGGCGCTCGGCGCAGACGAACGGGTGGACTCGGTCGCATTCACCGGTGAAGACCTCTGTCACAGAATCCATACCTATGATCCCGGCCTGCGCCAAGGCCCGTTCCGCTACCTCCACCTCCGCTTCCACAACCATAGGCGCCCTCACGGCGGGGCTGAGCAAGGAGGTCTGGCGCTGTGGGAACACGCCTCATCGGATGGGGCTCCCAGGCCGGCGTGGCTGTCACGGGCCTGGCCTGCTACAATGAGCCGAGGCGTCGCAAGATGGAAGGAAGTCCACGAATGTAGGCAGAAGGAGCCGCCAAATGACCGATGACCACGCAAGGATTGAGTTGGAATGCGAGCGCATCCGGGCCGAGAACGAGAAGCTCCTTGAAGAGTTTGCTGGTTGGCTGTCCGCTAAGGGGCTCGGGGACACAACAGTCCATCGCCATTGCAAGAACGTTGAGTTCTATCTGAACTATTTTCTGCTGTACGAGGACGCCGAAGAGGCGGCCGAAGGGGTTTCGAGCGTTTCCATGTTGTTGGGATCTTGGTTCATCAGGAAGGCGATGTGGGCCAGTCGAGCGGCTATCAAGTCCAACGCTACGAGCCTCAAGAAGTTCTACACCTTTATGCATGAGAAGGGCAAGGTGAGCACGGAACAACTTGACGATCTGAAGCGTGATATTAAGGAAGAGATGCCCGATTGGTTGGAAACGATGGCCAGGTATGACGATCCGAACCTCAACGCTGATGAAATATGGGGGCTGTGAGATCAGGCGAGGGTAATGTGACCTTGGCGGCAGTTGACGTTCGAATGTCTAGGGCCTTCTCAGTGGCTGGCGGCGCCAGGTGGGACGTCCTATGCGATAAGGAGGGAGTTATGATGCGGGAAACACGCTCGGCGATGTGGGGTAGGTCTTATCTGGCGCTTCTTGTAGCAGTGGCTGCTTTTCTCTTCATAGATTCCCCCACACATGGGCAGGAGAGTGTGTATGTGTGGATCGAGGGTCAGGATCCGGTCTCCGAGGATGTGAGCCCCCACGGCTGGTACAACAGCGTCAACCGCGGCCAGCTTTCGGAGGGCGACTGGATATCGCACTACGACTCTGAGCGCGCCGGAGAGGTTGCCTATGAAATTGACATCCCCGCGGACGGCGAGTACCGCTTCTGGCTGCGCGCCAACCCGTCCGGCAGCGAGATACAGTATAGGATCGACGGCGGAGACTGGGAGCCGGTTGATATGTCCGATCCCATTGACCAAATAAACATAGCCGCCGACGGCGCGCTGGATCACCGCTTCATCGCGTGGCTGGACATGGGAACGCTTGAGCTTGATGAAGGCTCTTACCGCATAGCGTTCCGTTTCGAAGGCGGCGTCTCCAACAGCGGCGCGATCGACTGTTTCCTGCTTACCCTTGATCCGGCCTTTGTTCCCAGGGGCAGCGCGAAACCGGCGGAGCGCACCGGCGAAGCGGCCCCGGGATTCTTCGCCTGGGAGCCGGACGCCTGGAACCCGGAGAGGGTGTCGCCTCTCGACCTCCGCCATCTTAACGAAGGAACGGCGGGGGAAAGCGGCTTCGTGCGCCGCGAGGAAAACAGATTCGTCCTCGGCGACGGCGCGCCCGTGCGCTTCTGGGCGGTTCAGGCCGACGGGCTTCAGGACATAGCCAGGAGCCGCCAGGCGTGGTGGGCCGAGCGTCTCGCGGCATACGGCGTGAATCTGGTCCGCAGCGGCGGAACGGCGTTCTTCGAGGAGTGGATGCAAGGGGACCGGGAGGCGTTCGAGCAACGCCTGGATAACTACCACGCGATGGTGGCGGCGCTGAAGGATGCGGGCATCTACGTTTATATCAACCACCTGTTCTGGCATACCCACACGACGGTAACCCTGCCCACGGCGGTATTCCCGGGGT
>SLHB01000269.1 GCA_007136375.1 Candidatus Hydrogenedentota bacterium | reverse complement strand
CCTGGCCGCCGTCCCATTCCGCGGCGGCCCAAACCGTGTCCGGATCTATTGGATCGTCGGCTTTGAGCCGAAAGGCGGCCTCGCTGCCCTCCGCCACCGCCGGAATCGCAGGGTCTCGAAGGGACATCGGCAGGACCATGCCCGGGAATGGAGGTATAAAGCCGCCTAGGGACACATCGTGGTCTTGCGACGCGGGCGTCAACACGAGCAACACAGGGAGGCCATCCACGGTGGCGCGGATGTTGGCGTTGGCGTCGGCCTGGAACTCGACGCTAAAGGAGTCTTCGCTGATAGCGGCGAAACAAATGGCCTCCGCCGGCTGCCACCTCGTAAGGCGGATGACTGCCCGGTTGCCGCCGCCGGACACCGCCGCCTCCGCCTCGATGGTTTCGCACGAGGTTGGCGTCACCATGGTCCCGCTCACCCTATGCACTCCATCCTCATAGGCGTGGGCGGCCACAACGACGAGAGGCCGCCGCATGTCCGCCGGAACCCTGTCAGACCCGCTTTGCGCCTCGGCGCCCCCAACGGCGCCGGCTGTAGCGCATACCCATACAAGTATCGCCATACCCACTGCTGCTGTTCGCATGATCAGAATCCCCTTTCCTGTGGCTCGTCCGCCACTATGCCCCTTGCGTCAACGGCTTTTGCCCATGTAGACGCGGGAGGGCGCCGCAGATTGCACGCGGCGCGGCTGGGGGGAAGACAAGAGGACCGTGCGGGATGAGTCGGGACGGCTTCGGTGTTTTGGTGGCTGCGCGCGGCGGCCGTGCAATTTTCGGCGGCGATTTTCGTCTCCAGGTATGGGAAGATGCATTTCCCCTGGATCGGGCGCGCGCCGGTTGGCGCGTCGCAAGAAAACCTGGGGAAGGAAGTCTAGCGCTGGCGCGTGCGCGCGGGGCGAGGCATGAGACGAATGAGCCCCTGGGGAGACGGTTTTTGTGTTAACATTGGCGTGGTTCGATACTTTTTCAACAGCGACAAGCACTTTAACAATTGTGCGATGGTGGACTTCCGCGCATGAAGCCGGTCCAACAACAGCGTTTTGAATTTCGTCTCCGCTTTCTTCCGTCTGCGGGTCGTCGTGCCTGGGTCGAGGCCCAGAACGAGGGCGATGTCTTTGTTCTTCATGGCCTGCTCGTAGGCCAGGGCGAGGATGGCGCGGTCGCCGGGCTCCAACTCCGCCAGCGCCGGGACGTAACATTCACGGACCAACTGGTGACAGTCTTCCACCTCGGCCTTGTTCTCGACGCCGCCCGGATCGGGGTCTGGAATTCCGCCGTCCGGCAACTCGTCGATGGGCGCCGTCCCGGGCTCCTTGCTGGCTTGCCGCCACACGTCCCGCGCCCGGGACTGACAAAACGCCGTCAGCCATCCCCTGAGGCTCTGTTGGCCCGTATAGCGGCCGAGATAATCTGGCATTTTGTCCATGCACAAATCGTACGCGTCGTCCCACAACTCTTCGGACACGGCCTTGCCAAGGACATGGCGGACGTAACCGTCGTAGCCGTCGTAATACGCGTTCATGGCGTTTTCGTTCAGGCGGTGCACGCCAAAGGCGAGAAAGACGTCCTGGAGGCTGAGGCGGCTAAAGGAGTGGATCAACCCAGCCGTCTTGTTCCTCTGGAGGAGCCGCTCGTTCCGGCTGGCGACGGCCTCGTGGACGTGGTCCTCGAACTCCTCCTCGGAAAAGCCGTAATCGAGTCCCTTGCGCCGGGCCCACCGGTAGGCCATGGCGACTGCGTCGAGGCCGGGCGCGTTATCCCTTGTGATCGGAGGCTCCACCGTGCTTAGGCTCCTTCCGCGGGTTCCAGCGGCGGCGATAGCGTCAGGAATGTGGCGATGTTCGGACCATTAGACAACAACCTTCCCGATCCCGAGGGGGACGAGTTCTTTCGTTGCCTCTTCGAGGCCGCGCCCCCATCCGTGAACGCCGGGGCGGAGGCGCTGGATGAGGACGATTATGAACTCATCGCCGCCTATCTCGAAGGAAAACTCGACGGTGAAAGTAACGAATTGTTTCGCCAACGGTTGACCGAAGAGCCCGAGTTGCGCGCGGCCGTCGCGGAGTTCCTCCGGAATGCGCGCGGGGACGAATACGGCGACGCCCTTTTCGCCGCAATGGAGCCCGTAGGGGCGCCATGGTGGCGTCCCATTGCCTCGGTGGCCACGCTTGCCGCGGGCATCGTGTTGGCGCTCAACGCCCTGCTGGTCGGCCTTTCCGGAACTAACAAGTACGAGCCCCGGCCCACAAGCTCTCCGAACAACACCCTTCCCGGAGGGAACCACGCTTCGCCACTGGACGTAGAGCGCCGTCGCCCACGCCTTGGCTTCGACGACGAACACGAGGATGTGTGAGGCCCGCGCGTTCTCCGCGGTGTTGCGCTTCGTGTATTCAACCGTTCGTCAGGCTCCCTCTTCCTTGCCGTTCCATCCTCAACGCGGACCAATCGCCGCGCTACAGTGGAACGCGCCCGCTCCTAGTCGACGTTTTCCTTCCTATTCAGACAACCTAACAGGCCTTTTCGCGCATTGTCAACACCTATTCGATCTTTTATCTGTGTAATATTCTATGGTTTGTCATATGTAATAGTAAGGCATTCCGGTCACACTACTACCTCTGTCGAGCCGGCAATTCGGCGACGCCTCGGAACTCCCCGCAAACGACTCGTACGCGTGTAGGACGTTGGCAGACGCCGGGGGGCAGCCCGTTGGTTTCCGCCGAACGGGCCTCGCCGCCGGCTCTTCTGGCGCGGCGGGCGGTCTGATACACTGGCGGAGCCAGCGCGGCGGGCGCGCGGGAGTTCGGCATACGCAGGTGGACTTGGAGCCATGGAGGGGCAGAAGTCATGACAGCAGGGCGGGAACACATGAGCGGCGGCGTGGGAACGCGGCGGGACTTCCTGCGCCAGAGCGGCGCGGCGGTGATGGGCGCGGCGGCGGTCTCGCTCGCCAGGCCCGCGCGGGCGGATGACGGCGCCCGCCGGATCCGCATGGGCGTTGTGGGCGGGCGATTCGGAGCGTCCTTCTATTGGCATACGCACCCTCGGTCGGAAGTGGTCGCCGTGAGCGACTTGATCCCCGAACGGCTGGAGCGGCTCAAGAACGTGTATCAGTGCGACAAGGGGTATCCGTCGTTGGAGGAGTTGATCCTGGACCCCGACGTGGAGGCGGTGGCCATCTTCACGGGCGCGCCGGACCACGTGCGCCATTCGGTGGCCGCGTTGCGGGCGGGCAAGCACGTCGTGTGCGCCGTGCCGGCGGGCTGCACCGTCGAGGAATGCGAAGAGCTGCTGGACACCGTGAAGGAGACGGGGCTCACCTACATGATGGCGGAGACCAGCTATTACCGGCAGGCCATGATTTCGGCGCGGAAGTGGCATGCCGAGGATCGTTTCGGCGTCATCCACTACTCGGAGTCCGAATACCACCATGACGGGCTGGAGAATCTTTTCGTTGAAAATGGCGAACGCACCTGGCGCTACGGCTATCCGCCCATGCTGTATCCGACCCACAATCTCGCCTTCATCGTCGGGCTCACGGGCGAGCGGCTGACCGAGGTCACCTGCGTGGGTTGGGGCGATGACGCGCCGTATCTGCAAGACAACGACTACGGCAACCCCTTTTGGAACGAGACGGCCTTCTTCCAAACGGACGCGGGCCACGGCCACCGGGCCGCCATCTACTGGCGCGGCGCCCACCGGGGCACGGAGCGGGCGCAGTGGTACGGCACGAAGATGAGCTTCCACATGGCGACGCCCCACGGCCACGGCCCCGTCATCGTCCGCAGAGCGGGCCAGACGGAGCTGGACGATGGCGGCTTCGAACGGGACCTGCCAGAACTCGAGACCTACGAACAGACGCCCTGGTGGAGCACCGATATGCTGCCAGGGCCCCTCCGCCACGAAACGGGCCATGGCAACTCCCACACCTTCCTCACCCACGAGTTCATCCAGGCCCTGCTGGAAGAGCGGCGGCCGGCCATCGACGCCGTCGAGTCCCTGGCGTACACGGTCCCCGGCATCATCGCCCACGCATCCTCGCGGAAGGACGGCGAACGCTTGACCATACCCCAGTACGCGTGGTGACCGGTCGTGGCTGCCGTGGTGTGCGGACCAACTCCAACCGGGGCCGCAGGCGGCGTCCATACGAATCGCGCCCATGACGCCTGGGTCAACCAAATGCGTGCCCGAAGAATCATCCCGGAGGGATGACAGAAGGTAGCCAGGGGTCGAGCCCGAGGAGCTTGCGACGAGGGCGATACCCCTGGATCGTGGCCCAACCCCGCGTCGACGTCCGCAGGCGTCGCAGCAGCGTGGGTTCTGGGACCCCTCCGGGGTCGTTTGGATCCGCGTCGGCCCTCGTAGCGCTGCCTTCCAGGCGGCAAGGACGCCGGGCAAGGACGCCGGAGGCGTCTTCGCCCTCCGCGTCATTCCCGCTTGCGGGATTCCGG
>SLHB01000280.1 GCA_007136375.1 Candidatus Hydrogenedentota bacterium | reverse complement strand
ACAGGTGGGCGAATAGCCGTATCCGTTGTAGGAGTAGAAGGTATGGCAGTGGAGATTGACCTTCGGCTCCGGCGGCGGAAGGGCAATGGCGCTCTTCTCCACCTCTTTCAGCAGGCCTTCCAGGGCCTCGCGGCGACGATCCGGATCGAAATCATTGAGTTGTGCTTCGAGCTGTTCGACAACCTCGGACATCGAGGTCCTCCCGTCTAGTAGGTGCAAGTAGTAGGTGCAAGATTCAAAACGCCCCCGGCGGCGCAAGACACCCGGCGGCGTCTCACGCCTCAGCCGTCAACGTGAATTCAAAAAGACTATCCGGCCTTTATGGTCTGCTCGTATTCCGGGAAATAGTTGCTAATGACCGGCAAGTCGAAGGTCCGGAGAATCGCCGTGTTCGGTTCACGCTCCAATAGGAACTCAAAGGAGCGCTTCAACAAGTCTTCCTTCGACACGGCGCCGCCGGTAAGCTCCTGGTGGTAGTCATCCGAAACCGTAACGGTGTGTTGGGTGGTGCTGCCGGATTTCACGGTTACTTCAAACTTCGTGTCGGATACGCGCTGAACCTCTATCATGGGAAGTGCTTCTCCTTGTTCGCGTCAAGCCCCCGGCCTCTGCCGGCCACGCGCCGCTGTCACTTGCGCCCCACGGTGAACGGCCGTCCCGATTCGGAACAGCGCTTCGGAAGGGGGCGGCGCGAAGCCGGAGCGGCTGTTGCAAGCACAGCGGGGTGTATGGTATATTGCGGGGCTAGATTACGCAACACCCGAAGAGTGGGCTGCGCCCCACTCTTTTTTGATGCTGAAGGCGAGGCGGCAAATGAGCACGCGCGAGACAGCCCAGAGCGTTTGGGCGGCCATCGAACCCCATTTACAAGAACACGGTTTTGAGCTTGTTGAGGTAGAATATGGCCAATCGGGAGGTCAGTGGACCCTGCGCATATTCCTTGACCGCGACGGTGGCGTCACCTTAGATCATTGCCAGGAGGCGTCGCAACTTCTCAGCCCCGTGCTTGACGCCGGCGGCTTGGTCAAGGGCAGCTACATGCTCGAAGTCTCCTCGCCGGGCTTCGACCGGCCCATCCGCAAACCCAGCGATTTCGAACGCTTCGCGGGTCAGCCCGTCAAACTGCGCACGCACGCGGCCGTCAACGGCCGGAAGCGTTTCGCCGGCCTGCTGCAAGGCTTCGAGGACGGGTTGATTCTGGTGGAATGCGACGGAACGCCGTACAAGATACACATTGAAAATCTCCACAAGGCCAACTTGGATCGCTAGACGCCCGTTGGACGAACCGGGACCCACGCGGAAATTGCCGGAGACGGAATGATAGCCTAGCCCCCTATCACACAGCACGGTTCGGCGCGCGCGGAAGGCCGCGCCCGGCGCAAACGTCCCGGCGTCCCAGCTTGGAGCCCAGCATGAGGAGCATATGGTGGACGTTAATTTGCAGGTGATCCTACAGCAACTCCAGGCCGAGAAGAGCATCGACCAGGAGACGCTGATCGAGGCGATACGGAGCGCCATCGAAAGCGCCGCCAAGAAGAGCCTGACCAACGCGGCCAATGTAACCGTGGAAGTAGACCCCAAAACCTTTCAGTTCAAGGTCTTCGAAATCCGGACCGTCGCCGAAGCCGTGCGCGACTCCACACGGGACATCGCCCTGGAAGAGGCGCGGGAATTGAACGCGGAGGCCGCCCCTGGCGACCGCTTGAAGGTGCCGACCGAGCCCCGGGACTTCGGCCGCATCGCCGCGCAGACGGCCAAACAGGTTATCATCCAGAAGATCAAGGACGCCGAGCGGGACAACGTCTTCGACGAGTTCAAGACCCGTCAAGGCCAACTGGTGACAGGCTCCGTGAAGCGGGTGAGCCACGGCAACGTCATCGTGACCGTCGGCCGCGCCGAGGCGGTGTTGCCCCAGAAGGAGCAGTCCCCCCGGGAGAACTACAAGCCCGGGGACCGGATCCGCGCCTACCTCCTCGCGGTGGAGAAGACGCCACGAGGCCCTCAGGTCGTCCTGTCCCGGGCCGCGCCGGACCTTGTCAGGGAATTGTTCGATCTGGAGGTTCCGGAAATCTACGACGGCACGGTGGAGATCCGCGCCATCGCCCGCGAAGCCGGAAGCCGCACGAAGATCGCCGTCCACAGCAACGACGCGAACGTGGACCCCGTGGGGGCGTGCGTGGGCATGAAGGGCGCCCGGGTGCGCACGGTCGTGGAGGATCTCCACGGGGAGAAGATTGATATTGTGCGTTGGAGCTCTGACCCTGTAGAATTCTGTGGGAACGCGTTGAATCCGGCGGACATCCTTGACATCTCGCTCGACGAAGAAAACAAGGCTATCCTCGTAGTCGTGCCACAGGATCAACTCTCTCTCGCCATCGGTAAACGGGGCCAGAACGCCCGGCTCGCCTCGAAGCTCATGGGATGGAACATCGACATTAAGAGCGTGGCCGACATTGCCGGAGAAGAAGCCGCCTTGACGGGCGCGGACCTCCGCGAGCAAGCAGAGAGCTCTGGCCTGTTCACCCCGGAAGACCTCCCTGAAGAACCTCCGCCTAACGCGGACAACGCCTTACTGGACGGCGGGGATGAGCGGCCGTTCATGTAGACGCAATAGATGTAACGGTTGTGCGCCAGGAACTACAAGGGGGAACGCCGTATCCCCCGCCCCATGCGGCCCGGGCCTGTGTTACGGCGCTCTCTCCGCCGGCCGCCCGCGGATCGCGATGCACGGAACGTCCGGCCGTGCACACTAGAAGCAAATGGCAAGTTGGAGGTGTGGCATAGATGCAAACCGTCGCCACTTTGGCCAAACGGCTCGATAATATGACTGCGGAAATGGCGGTCGAAAAGCTCCAGTACATGCTCTTCGAGGTGGAGGGCGTGGAATCAAAGATCACGGATGAACAGTGCGACATTCTGATCGACGTGGATGACGATCCGTCAATAGCCGACCGCATTCGCGAAGAGAAATTGAAGGAGCAGGAGAAGGCGCGGAAACGGACCGAGCGCCTTCAGAAGGCGGCGAAGAAAGCGGCGGCCAAGCGCAAGGCGAAGCCAGCCGCGAGGACGCCCGCCGCGGCCGGTGAAGATGCCGAGGGCTCCGAGACCGAGGCGCAACCCGCGGAGACCGGCGAAGAAGCTGCGTCCGCCGCCCCGGCGCGGGCTGAGATCTTGCCCCGCGAGGACGAGCCGGAAGTGGCGGAGACGCCTGCAGAGGTGGAAGCCTCCCCGGCGGAGGACGAAGCGGCCGCGTCCCCGGCGGCGCCGGCCGCCCCCGCGCCTACGCCTACGCCTACGCCTACTAGCGAGACCGCGCCGCCAACGCCGCCAGCCCCGCCTCCTCAACCCGCCGCCAAGGCCAAGAAGGAAGAGGCCAAGAAGAAAGAGAAGCGCAAGGAGACCGAGGTCGGGCTGACCATTGGCCGGGCTATCGAGCACGAGCAGCACTCAGTGGAGATTGTTCGGGCGGACGGCACTTCGCAAGACACCTTCGAGGACGCCGTCGAAACGGCGCCCGAGCCGATCACGTCCGACGATCAGGAGGACGACGACAGTCCCAAGGCGGTGGCCGAGGCGGAACGGGAACAGGAAGAGGCCGAGCTCAGGAAACCAAAGGCGCGGACCGGCCGCCCGGCCGTTAAGCCGGATCCCGCCGTGGTGGCCGAGGTGAAGCGGAAGGCGGCCGAACGGACGCAACGCCCCGCGCAGCGCGCCGGGCAAGCCGCCCGGCCCGGACAAGCAAGGACTGGGCAGGCGCGGCCGGGCCAGGCCCGCGGACGCTCTGGCAAGACCGCGCGAAAGAAACAGAAGAAGGCGGAGAAGGCCCGGCAAGAGGAAGCCTTGCGGCGCAGCGCCGCGGCGGCTGTCAAAGAATATCAGAGCGGCGCCATGGGCGGCCAACGCAAGCGCCGCCGCAAACGCCGGGACGAAGGCGACGCGGCTGGCCAACTTTCCGGAGAGGAGAGACAAATTCTCGAGATCGAGGAAACCATCACAGTAGAAGAGTTGGCCGAAGCCATGGATATGGGGGTCAACGATATCATCCTCGATCTCATGGAGCATGACGTGCTGGCCACCAAGAACCAGGCCCTGGATATCGCCCTCGTGCGGACGCTCGCGGAACCCTACGGATACGAGGTTCAGGCGGTCATCCCCGAGGAAGACAAGGTGCTCGCGGAAGAGCCGGACGACCCGGCCGATCTGCGGCCCAGGGCGCCCGTGGTCACGGTCATGGGACACGTCGACCACGGAAAAACCTCCCTCCTCGACCGGGTCCGGGAAGCGAACGTTGCTGGAGGCGAGGAAGGCGGAATCACGCAGCACATCGCCGCTTACGACGTGCCCATTCGGGATTCCAGAGTGGTGTTCCTGGACACCCCCGGCCACGCGGCCTTCACGGAGATGCGGGCGCGGGGCGCGCAAATCACGGACATCGTCGTGCTGGTTGTCGCGGCCGATGACGGCGTAATGCCGCAGACCGCCGAAGCCATCGACCACGCGCGCGCAGCCAGCGTTCCCATTGTCGTGGCCGTGAACAAATGCGACAAGCCCGACGCGCAGCCGGAAAAGATTCGGCAGGAGCTCACCCGTTATGAGCTCGTGGACGAGGCCTGGGGCGGCAAGACCATCATGCGCGACATCAGCGCGCTTAACGGCGACGGCATTAACGAACTCATGGAAATGCTCGTTCTGGAAGCCGAGCTTCTCGAACTGAAGGCCAACGCGAACAAGCGGGCGCGCGGCGCGGTGATTGAATCTGAGATCAGCCGCGGCCAGGGCCCGGTGGCGTGGGTGCTCGTCCAAAGCGGAACCCTTCGGACGGGAGACGTCTTCCTGGCGGGCCAAAGCTACGGGCGCGTCCGCGCGATGTTCAACGCGCGGAACGAGTCCATTGAGGAAGCGGGTCCATCGACGCCCGTGGTGGTGGCCGGCTTTGATGCGCCGCCAGACGCGGGCGACCAGTTCGTTGTCGTCGAAGAAGAGCGTATCGCCCGTGTCATCGCGGAGAAACGCCGTGAGCTGGCGCGTCAGAAGCAGGGTCAGCCCCGCCGCATCACCCTTGAGGACCTGCAACAGCAACTCAAGAGCGGCGAGAAGCGCGAACTGAACGTGGTCCTGAAGGCGGACGTGCAAGGTTCGGTGGACGTGTTCGTCTCCAGCTTGGAGCGCCTCGGCAACGAAGAGGTCCGCGTCCAACTCGTACACACAGGCGTCGGCGGCATCAACGAGTCCGATGTGCTGCTGGCCAGCGCGAGCGAAGCCGTCATCATTGGCTTCCACGTCACGGCGAATCCCAAGGCCGCGAAGCTGGCCGAACAAGAGGGCGTTGACATCCGGACCTACCGGGTCATCTACGAGGCCATTGACGACGTGCGCAAGGCGCTAGAGGGCATGCTGGAGCCGGACAAGAAGGAGGTCGTCACCGGCCACGCCGAGATCCGCCAGGTGTTCCGCTCCTCCGGCCTCGGCAACATCGCGGGTTGTTACGTGCGGGACGGCGAAATCACCCGGGGCAGTCTGGCGCGGCTCATCCGGGACGACGTCGTGGTGTACGACGGCAAACTGAGCAGCCTCAAGCGCGTCAAGGAAGATGTGCGCGCCGTCGCCTCGGGCTATGAGTGCGGCATCAAGCTAGACAAGTTCGAGGACATCAAGGAAGGCGATGTCATCGAAACGTACCGCGAGGAAGCCGTCGCCAAGAAACTGGTCTGAGGACGCCGGTCTTGATTATCGGCGCCGTCGAGCTGGACTTGCTCATTCCGGGCAGCCGGTCCTTAAAGGAGAAGCGGCGGGTCATCAACAGCCTCAAGCAGCTTCTGCGCAACCGCTACAACTGCTCCGTCGCGGAGACGGAGTACAAGGACCTCTGGAGACGGGCCCGCCTCGCTGTATGCGTGGTTTCGGATGAAACGGCTCATGTCCAGCAACAACTCGAACACATCATCCGCTTCGCGGGGACGAACCCCCATGCCGAACTGGTTGATCACCATATTGAGTTTTATTGATGCAAGAAGGACGGCCCAAGCGGGTGGGGGAACTCATCCGCCAGGAAATAGCCGCGCTCGTGGCGCAAGGACTCAAAGATCCCCGGATCGGCTTCGTGTCCATCATGGAAGTGCACATGTCCCGCGACCTGCGGTACGCCACTGTGTACGTAAGCCTTTATGGGACGGAGAGCAATCGCAAGGGGTCCTTGGCTGGACTGCAAAACTCGGCTGGCTGGATCCGGCGGGAAATCGGCAAGAAGCTCCGGCTGCGCTACACCCCCGAGATCCGGTTCCTTGAGGACACAACCTTGGACCGCGTCTTCCGCCTCGAAGACGTGTTCAAGGAACTTCATGAAAGCGACGAAGAAGATGGCGCAGGCGGCTCTCAACAGCATTCTTGAGGCGTTCCGGCAGGCCAACTCCTTCGTTATCACCAGCCATGAGCACCCCGACGGGGACGCCATTGGCAGCATGCTCGCCTTGTATTACCTCCTTCGGGACATGGGCAAGACGGACATCCTTCTGGTCAACGAAGATCCCCCGCCCCCCCACTATCGATGGCTCCCAGAGGCGGGCCGGATCCGGACCGCGGCTGACGCGCCTTCTTCAACCGAGCCCGACTTGGCCGTTATCGTGGACACGGGCCGCCTCAACCGTCTTGGCGGCGCGGCGGAGTTCGCCCGCAAAGCCGCCCGCCGCATCGTCCTCGACCATCATCTCGAAGAAGCGCCCTGCGGCGACATCAATCTCGTGGACGCCAGCCGGGCCGCCGCGGGCGAGCTCATCTTCGCCTTGTTCGAAGCTAGTAACCATGAGGTCAGCCGCGAGGCGGCTGAGTGCCTCTATGTCGCCATCGCCACCGATACCGGAGGCTTCAAGTTCTCTAACACCACGCCAGAAACCCACCGGATCGCGGCCAGACTGTTAGAAGCGGGCATTGATCACGCAGGGATCTGCGAGCGAGTCTTCGACGGCATGTCGGCGCCGAAGTTCGATCTGCTCCGGCAGACTCTCGGCCAGGCGCGCTTCGCGGCGAACGGCCGGGTCGCTCATGCGTCCATTTCCCAGGAGGACCTGCGTGCGGCGGGCGCCACACCCGATGACATGGAGGGCATCATCAACTTCCTCCGGAACGTGGACGGCGTCCGGGTCGCCATTGTCTTCCGGGAGACCGGGACGGGGGCGACGAAGGTGAGCCTCCGCTCCCGCAACGGCTTCAATTCCGCTGCGTTCCTCGAACAATTCGGCGGCGGAGGCCACGCCCTCGCGGCCGGGGCCACCATGGACATGCCCTTGGAAGCGGCGCAACTGGAAGTCCTGGAGAAAATCCAACCCCTCGTAGGAGAAGAAACACCGTGAAGGGCATCTTGCTGGTGGACAAACCAGCTGGCATTACCTCCCATGACGCAGTCGATCACATTCGGAAGGCGGCGGGCATCCGGCGAGTCGGCCATACCGGCACCCTCGATCCCCGGGCCACGGGCCTGCTCATTCTGTGCCTTGGCCAAGCCACGCGCCTGTCGGAATTCCTTATGGGCTTGGACAAGGTCTACGAGGGCGTCATCCGCCTGGGCGTAGTGACGGATTCGTATGACTTGGACGGAACCGTCACCGAAGAACACCCGGTTCCCAACCTGACTCCCGAGCAGATCTCTGCCGCTTTCGAGGAGTTTACCGGAACTATCGACCAACTTCCGCCCATGGTCAGCGCCGTCAAGATCGGCGGAAAACGCCTGTACGCCTTGGCGCGGCAAGGCGCGGAGGTTGAGCGGGAGCCCCGCCGCGTCACCGTCCTGGAGTTCACCCTGTTGGACTATGCGCCGCCCGACGTCCACTTCCGCGTCCGATGCACCCGCGGAACGTACGCCCGGTCCCTGGCCCACGACGTGGGCCAATCCCTGGGCTGCGGCGGCGTCCTGGCGGGCCTACGCAGGACCTGGGTGGGTCATCACAGCGTGGAAGACGCCCAACCCCTCGACGCCCTCACCACACGCGAGGACGTGCTGGCCCACTTGCGGCGGGTGGACGACGCGCTGGACTTGCCCTCCGTCATCATCCGGCGCCAGAGCCAACGCACGCTCCGCAACGGCGGCGCCATCGGTCTGAACGACATGCAGGGGGAATGCCCCGTCGACTCCGGCTGGGTGCAGATGAAAGCGGAGAGCGGCGAGTTGCTGGCCTTGGGCGAGGTCGCCGCAGCCCAGCCGGGCGTGCTCATCCGGCCGAAACGGGTGCTCGGCGGCGGCTCATGATAGTCGCCGAGAACATCCGGCAGACGCGCGTCGAGCTGCCTCATGTTGTCCTGACCATCGGAAGCTTCGACGGCGTTCACCTGGGGCACCAGCGGATTCTCCAGGAGACCGCGGCGTCCGCCCACGCGGCGAATGGGACCGCGGCGGTGCTGACCATGCGTCCTCATCCCCGGGAATTCTTTTCACCGGACCATCCGCCGAATCTCCTCACCAACGACACCAAGAAGCTGGAGCTCCTCGCGCAGCACGGCGCCGACGCGGTGTTCTTCCTCCCGTTCGATGAAGACGCCGCCCAACTGGAGCCAGAGGCGTTCCTGACGGAGATCCTGCTGGACCGTTGCGGCGCGCGGGAGCTGGTCGTGGGCCATGACTTCTGCTTCGGCAAGGGAGCCCGGGGGGATTTCCATTTTCTAGAACAGCAAGCGGACCGCCTCGGTTTTGCGGTCAAGCAGGTCCCTCCCGTTCTCATAGACGGGGAACGCGTGAGCAGCACCCTCGTGCGGGAGCGCATTCTCTCCGGCGACCTGGAGGGCGCGCGCATGCTGCTGGGCCGCCGCTATTCCGTCATGGGCAAGGTCTTGCGCGGCCGCGGCATCGGCCGCTCCCTGGGATTCCCCACGGCCAATATCCAGCCCTACCACACGGCGATTCCGGCCCAGGGCGTCTACGCCGCCGAAGTGCTTTACGGGGACACGCCGCGCGCCGCCGCCGTCAACATTGGCATCGCCCCCACCATCCGCCATGACGGCGAAACCATTGAAGCCCACCTGCTGGACTTCGATACCGACATCACTGGCCAACAGCTCGAGGTGATCTTTCACCATCGCCTCCGTCCGGAGCGCAAGTTTCCGTCCCGGGAAGCGCTAGTGGAGCAAATCGGCCGCGACGTTGCGGCCATTCGCGCGTACTTCGACGCTGCATAGCTCGGCTTCTATCCCTTCCCGCCAAACTTTCTCTCCTCGCTCCCTCCACCACTCCGCATCCTGTTTCTTTCTTGAATAACGAAGCGCGCCCGCGCCGTCACTAAAGGACAGCGCGGGCGCGCGCGCTATGGTGTAGTTCAGGGAGCCGCCGTTAGTTCGGCGAGATACCCAGGGCCGCGTTGATAACGAGTTGCACATCCAGGGCGTTCACCGCGCCGTCATTGTTGACGTCGGCGTTATACTCGGGATTGATGGGAATCCCGAGGGCGGCGTTGATGACAAGCTGGATATCGATGGCGTTCACGACCCCATCGTTGTTCACGTCGGCAAAGACGCCCGTAGTCTCCGGCCCCAGGAGGCCATAGGCGGTAAACTCCGTGACGCCAGCCACCAAGCGGCCTTCGTCATCCGTCTCCAACGCTTCCGTCGGTTCGGCCTCCAAGATCTCCGCAGGATCCGGCAAGATGGGCAGGAATTGCTCGTCAGCGTTGGTGATCATGCGGCCCAACGTCAGACTTCCTTGGCCCTGCTCGTCCACATCCGGGGGAAAGCGCAGGATGACCGGCGCGGCGGTCTCGTCTACTTCGAAGTCCTCGCCGCCGCCGTCCAACTCGACCAAAATGTGAACATCCACATAGGGCGACCGCGCCGACAGGCCTTCGGGAAGCACAATGGATTCGCCAAAGATGGCGTCCACATCCGAGGCCGAGCGGACCACCACATAGGCGCCGGTCACCTCACTCCCATTATTGGCCGGCAAGGCCTCAACGGGGATCTCGATGACAACGCCCTCTGGGGTCTCATACTCCAGGGGCAGCAGGGTCCCGTCGCCCTCCTTGGGCAAGGAGCCGCCGGCCGTGGACACGCCTTCGGGCGTGTCCTGGACGAGCCGCATCTCGCCGGGGAACTGGTCCGCGTCCTCCGCGAAGGGATTGCTCACGTAGGTGAAGCGTTCGGCAAAGGTGTGCTCCGCCCCGGTCTCCGTGTCCTCGACGCGGACTTCATAACCGCCTTCCAAGGGCCACTGGCTTGGCGTCTCCACCACCAGCAGACCCTCATCGAGATCCGTTCCGTCCGCGGGGAAGGTTGGTTCGCTACCGATATAGAGGACGGTGTCCTCCGTGAGCCCCACGACCTCGGCGGTTATGATGGTCCCGCCCAACGACAGGCCTGTGTCCGGACTAAACCCGCGCAGACCAAAGTCCAGGTAGGTCCCCGTGAGCGTCTCGGTTTCGTTCGCCTCCACCGTAATGGCCTCGGACTCCGGCTCCAGCCACTCGTCGACTTCCGCATAGACGACGGTGTAATCGCCGATGGGCGTCTCGACGCTGTCGCCGCTATCCCGCCAGGTCTCCCCGCCGTCGATGCTCCATTGCGCGCCCGCGTCCACGACGCCCTGGGGCGTTAGAGTGACTTCAACGAAGCCCGTGCGCTCCTCGAATTCGGCCGTGACGCTGATGTCGCCGGTCACATTCGTATCCGTGCGCGGATTATCGGTTACGCCATCGCTCCACTCCGTGAAGCCGTATCCCGCATCTGGCACGGCCTCCACGGGCTCGCCGTCCTGCCCATGCTGAACCGTCTGCTCAGTGGGGCCTTCGATCGAGCCGTTGGCGCCAGCCGAATACATCAGGGTGTACGTGATCGCCGTGTAGGTTCCGGTGACCGTGGCGGTTTCGCTTTCCTCAACGGCTTGCTGCGCGGAGTCCGGCGCGATCCAACCGGTAACCTCGCTGAACGTCACCGTGTAATCGCCGGCGGCCAACTCCACAACCTCACCACTGTCCCGCCACGTATCGCCATCGTCGATGCTCCACTGCGCGCCCGCGTCCACGGCGCCCTGGGGCTCGATGTCCACGCGCAGTCCGCCGGCGCCGGGCGCGGTTTCGGCGTAAACGCCCGTCGCAGCGGCTGTCTCGCCACCCTCAACGGTCACCGCCTGCGAACTGGGCGCTGTCCAACCCGTTAAGTCGCTAAACACGACGTTGTAGTCGCCCTCAGCCAGGTCGATAACGACGCCGCTGTCATGCCATGTGGCGCCGCCGTCCACCGTCCACTGCGCCCCGGCCGTGACGGCTTCTTCCGGCTCGATGGTGACTTCCAACGCGCCAAGGGGAATGACCGTCACCGGAATGGACACTGTCACCGCGCCGTAGCCATCGGCGTCCACCGTGACACGGATTTCCGCCGTCCCTTCGCCGACCGCGGATACAACACCGTCGCCATCCACGGAGGCGACGGCGTCGTCCGTGCTCTCGAAGGCGATTGAGAAGCCGTCGCCGGGCCTGGTCACGTCAACCGCGATTTCCGTGCTGTCGCCTTCATTGAGGGCCAGGACTTCCGGATCCACGGTGAACTCAACGGGAAGCCCCTTCTGGGGCTCATACTGGATGTCGGCGCCCAAGGCCTCAAAGGAATCAATGATCGCCCGGGCGGGACTGCCTACACTGACATCGAGATAGTTCTGATGCACTTGGAAGGAAATGGATAGCGACAGGCCATCAAGCGCGCTGATGCTGGTGATATTGTTGTTGTAAAGCCACAGGTTGCGGAGGTTCGTGAGTCCGCCCAGGGCAGTGACGTCAGAGATATTATTGCTGTAGAGATGAAGCCACTCAAGCCCCGTCAAAGACGCGAGAGGCGTAACGTCGGAGATGCTATTGCCTCCCAAGAACAGCAGTCTGATGTTGGGCAGGTCGGCGAACCCCTCCGCGCTGGTCATGTTGTTGCCGTTCATGTTCAACCAGTCAAGGCTGGACAGACCGGCAAGGGGCGAGATGTCGCTCACATTGTTGCCGTTGAGATTAAGCGACACCATATTAACGGCGTACTCGAGGCCCGTCAGATCCTCGATGCCTCTGCCGCCCGCGGTCAGAAGCGTGGTTATCTGCTCCATGTCCGACTGTGTGATGGGGTCGCCGGGACTCTTTCCGAGTTCGTCGAGAAGGACCGCCCGCAAATTCGCGTCCGGAACGTTCACCTCCTGCCCCGCAGCGCCCAATGGCGCGACGACGCCTCCAAGCGCTAGCACAACCACTCCCAACAGCGCTATTCGCGCGCCTTGCATGCTCATGACTCCACTCCTGTTCGCTTGATTCTCGCTACCGCGCCCAGGCCGGCGGCCGTGGACAACGCTGGGCTCTCGCCGCACTCTCGCCCGTTCGTGGGAAATGCGCTACCCCACGCGGAAAATCATCCGCCACCGCGCCCTTTAGACAGGGGCCCCAACGGACGAACAAATCCCGCACCGATCCAGGCGTATTCACGCCCTCTTGAGCCCGTGTAAGGCTCGAAGGACAAGCATGTATGTATAGCACACGGGCGTTGATAAATCAAGAAAAATCGTGTTGCCACAGTGCTATAGACTCAATGCACGCCTTATACAAATAATCCACTAAACCAGGCGAAGGCACTTACTGCGCGTAAGGCGTCTGACCTAGCCTTAAAGGCCTGACTAGCGGACACAATACCGGCCGGCCGCCCATCCGTTTCTCTCAGAACGCCTGATGTAATTCCCCACCGCCGCACGAAAGTTGCAGGAAACGCCGTTCTTCCGTACATTGAGAGCGCGTTCAGGCAGGTTCACCAACCAAAGGGGATCACCACCATGATTACACCTTGTTCCGGGCGTCGGCGAAGCGCGGCGGGCGGCGTCCTCGCGTGGACGGCGGCCGCTCTTTTCCTGGCCGCGGCGGCCGCCCTTGCGGAGGATGAAGACCGGCAGTTTCAAGCCGGGGCCGCCACAAGCAACATCACGCCGCCTCTCGGCGCCACGCTCATCGGCGGTTGGGGCAGTCCAGAAGCCGAGCACATTCACGACGAGCTGTGGGCGCGGTGCCTGGTTCTAGACAACGGTTCGGCGCGGCTGGTCTTCGTAATCATCGACAATCTCGGGGCCTCCCGGGAGGTGTTCGGCGACGCCCGGGAGCGGCTCGCGGAGAAAACCGGAATTCCCGCCGAACACATGCTCATGGCGTCGACCCACACCCATTCGGCTCCGTCGGCCCGGCCGTCCAATGTCCTCGATCCGCCCCCAACGCTCACGGAGTATCAGCAGTTCATCGCCGATCGCATCGTCGACGGCGTACGGCGCGCCATCAACAACTTGGAGCCCGCGCGGATCGGATGGGGCGCCGGCGATGCTCCCGGCCAGGTCTTCAACCGCCGTTGGTTCATGGCGGACGGCTTCGACCTGACCAATCCTTTCGGCGAAACGGATCAAGTCCGTATGAACCCGCCCCGCAATCATGAAGCATTGGCCGATCCCGCCGGCCCCACCGATCCTGAAATCGCCTTTCTGGCTGTGGAGAGCACGGACGGCAGGCCCATGGCGCTGCTAGCGAACTACTCGCTTCACTATGTGGGCGGCGTCCCTGGCAATCATGTGTCCGCGGACTATTTCGGCGTCTTCGCCCGGGAGATCGGCCGCCTGCTGGCTGCTGACGGCGCCAACCCGGACTTCGTCGGCATCATGTCCAACGGAACCAGCGGCGACGTAAACAACATCAATTTCCGGGCGCCTGCGCCCCAGCGGGAGCCTTATGAGCAGATCAACCGGGTAGCCTCCATCGCGGCGGCGGAAGTCTACAAGGCGTATCAAACCGTGGAGTTCCACGACTGGGTGGCGTTGGACGCGCGGATGACGGAACTGACCCTAGAGGTGCGCAAGCCAAGCGAAGCCATCCTGGAGCGGGCGCGGCGGATCCTCGAAGATCCGGACAATGCCCCGGGACTGCACGCCCGGGAGGAAGTCTACGCCCGCCGGGCCGTGCAAATGCACGAATCTCCCGGCGAGGTCGATATTCCGGTGCAGGCCCTGCGCGTCGGTGGCGTAGGGGTCGCCGCGATTCCCTTCGAGGTGTTCGCGGAGACAGGCTTGGAGATCAAAGAGAAGAGTCCCTTCGAGATGGCTTTTGCGATCTCCTTCGGCAACGGCGGCTATGGCTATTTGCCCACGCCCCAGCAACACGAACTCGGCGGCTATGAAACCTGGCTCGGCACCTCCCGCGTGGAAATAGAGGCCGCCCCCAAGATCACCGCGTCTATCCTGGAGAAATTCGACGCCATGGCGGGAGACGCCGAGTAGACTGGCCATTGTGGCGGCGTTAAGGAGAAGCACGTTTATGAAGGTGTTCTTGAGTATCCTACTATTGGCGGGAATCTCGGCGGCCGCTGGAGCCTCGGAGCCCGGCGTGACAATCGTCGCTCACCGCGGCGCCATGGAGGAACGGCCAGAAAACACGATGCCTGCCTTTGAACGCGCCGTAGAAGCGGGCGCGCACGTCATCGAAGCAGACGTCTGGCTGAGCAGCGACGGGAGCCCCTTCATCCTTCACGACGCGACCCTGGACCGCACCACCGACGCCGAGGGAACCGCGTCCGAACGCACCCTGGAAGAACTCCGAAACCTGGACGCGGGGGCCTGGTTCGATGAAGCGTACGCGGGAGCGCGCATCCCTTCGCTCGCCGAACTCCTCCGCTGGGCCGATGGGCGGGCGACGCTCCTTCTCGACCTCAAGGACGCAGGCGAGGCCTTTACTCAGTCCGTCACGGAAGACGTCCGTGCTCACGGCAATCCAACGGGCGTGGTGATCGGCGTCCGTTCGCCGGAACAGGCCCGGGCGTTCCGCGAAAGCCTGCCGGAAGCGCGCCAGCTCGCGTTCATGCCGTCGCCCAGCGATATCCCGGACTTCGCCGAAGCAGGCGTGGACATTCTCCGTCTGTGGCTGGGCTGGCTCGAGGACGAACCCGGGCTCGCGGCGCAAGTTCGGGAAACCGGCGCGAAGCTCATGGTCAACGGAACCACCGGGGAGTTGGAAGAGGCCCGGGCGCTCATGGCCTTCGAGCCCGATTGGATCCTCATTGATGACCCCGCGCAACTCTTGCGCTCGCTTGAGGCCATGGCGCGGACGGAGTGACGCTACAGCGGAACCCCACCATGGGCGGGTTGAATCCGGCAGGCGCGGGCCGTATCATTTGCCCTCGTACAAAACAGAAATGAATACCACGTATTGGCGCCTCGTCTAAGTAATGTCCAACATGTGGTGTGAATTGCCGCTTCCCACGGGAAATGCGGTAAGATCCTAATAGCGCGTCACGCCGCGCCCGGCTGTCGGGGACCGCGGCGGCCGCAGGCTCCGCCCACGGCTAGTGGAGAAATCTTTGTGGCGGAGCGTCAACGGAAGACAACCATCCAACTTTTGGAGAAAAAAGGAACAAACGATGCAGAACCGAACGTTCATTGCGGCGATTGCCTTGGTCATTGTGGCCGGTCTTGGCGCGGCCGGTTGCGAAACGATGGCGCAGTCCGGCGGACTCGGCGCGGGTCTCGGCGCGGGCACCGGCGCCATCATCGGCCATCAACGGGGCCGGGCTTGGGAAGGCGCCGCCATCGGCGCGGCGCTCGGCGGCGTGACGGGCATCATCGCCCACGACATCCGCGAACGGAGGACACGCACCGCGGAAGAAACCGCCCAAGCCTACAACTACACGCCGGACCAGGGGTTTGAGCTTCAGATCGAACGTACGGAAGTGTCGCCTCGCGAATTGAACCCCGGACAACGAGGTACGGCCAGCGTTGAATACTACCTGCTGGGCGCCAGCGGGGGCACGGAAGTGATGGAGCGCCGCGAACTTCGCAGAGGCAATCAAGTCATCTCCGAACTCTCGTCCCAGACTGTAACCCGAACCAACGGGACCTGGGTGAGCGAGATGCCTTTCGACGTGCCTCACGACGCCGAACCCGGCCTTTACACCATGCATCAGGTGGTGCAGTCCGGAGGCAACCGAATCTCCGGCACGGCGACATTCGAGATCGTGCCCCGGTAAAAGCGCCGCTT
>SLHB01000092.1 GCA_007136375.1 Candidatus Hydrogenedentota bacterium | reverse complement strand
GCCGGGCGCGCAAGGGGCCGGGCGGGCGTTAAACGGCTGCGTGGATTGGTTTCGGAGCGTCAGGGCCGTGTCAGCACCGCGGCCCAAGGGCCTTCGCCGGGCACGGTCAGTTCAACAGCGCCGCCGCCCTCCACGGTGATGGGGGCGTCTTCCCAAAGGACCTCAAGGACGCCGAGCCAGCGCAGCTCGAAGGCGCCTTCGGCCTCTCCGAGATCGAGGGTGACGGACCCGCCGTCCGGGAAGTAGAGGGCGTAGGCTTCGCCGGGTATCGCGGCGAGATAAGCCTCGTCCTCTTCGCGGTCGCTCAGGAGTCCGTTCATGGGTTCGGCGGCAATGAGATCCACCCGCTCTCCCACCTCGCGAAGGCTCCGAACGTGGGCCAGTGTGACCTCGCTCATGCCGATGCCACCGCCGGGCCGATGGTACCGGCTTGACGCCGTTCCGCCGAGGATGTTCCGCCAGAGCTTGTGCTGCCCCTCTTCCGGGCCGCCGCCATGGACGCCGCCGTAAGTCTTCACGTTGTTGACCGGCCGGGGCGGATCGGCGACGCGTTCGCGCACCCATTGGAGGTTGTCCCACTGGGTCTGCCCAACTTGGTGCGAGTTCTGGGAGACGTCGACGAAACTATAGAGATCCGGATGATCAAAGGTGCGCTCGTGCATCTCGCTTTGCAGGTCCCAGGGGTCCCACATCTCTGTCACTTCGATGCCCTTGCCATGCTCCTCCGCGATGTCCCGCAGGAAATGCGCCCAGTGCCGGCTCCATTCTTCCGTGTCGTTGGTCTCGTTACTGATACAGTAGAGCACGTGCCCGTAGTCCAGGGAGATTTCGATCATTCGCCGGGCGTGGGCTTCCTGGTGCGGCAGAATCAGCTCGTTGTCGTCCAGCTCGGGAATGGACCGGAAGAAATCGTTCTCGCGCTGGCCGGGGTGCGACTCGATGAGTTTGAGCAACCCGCTCTCTTCCGCGGTGTAGTTAATGTTGTTCTTGGGGTTGAACGGGTTGACATCCCACGGATCTCGCGCGTAGTCGAAGCGGTCCCAAAGCTCAATCTGCACGATGACGCCACGCTGGATGGTCATGCCCAGAAAGTCCCGGAAGCGATCCCAGTAGGCCTCGTTCGGTTCCCGCAAGTCATACAGCCCCGTCTCTTCGTCCTGGGCGAAGGGCCAGAGGTTCTCCTCGTCCCGGCTGGACATGGTGTTGCGGACGTAGTTGCCGCCCGCCTCCACCAACGTGTCCAGGTGGGCCTCCAGACCGTCCGGCTCGATATCGGGATGGTTGAAAAGGTTGTCTTGATCCGACACGCCGACAAGCAATATCGGTTCGCCTTGGTATTGCCAATAGCGCGCGTCTTCCTCCCAGGGTTGAATGCGGGCCGCCTCCCGCGCTTCCGCGCCGCTCAGCGCCGCCGCAAGCAACAGGGCCGCCAGCCCCAACCGGACGTTGTCCGCCAGAACGCTTCTCTCCGTCATGTGCCCCTCCTTCATTCCAGTTCGATTGCCGCTCCCCACGGGCCGCGAAGGCCCGTCAAGACCACTTCCAAACTATATCCACTCTTAATACCGGCGCACGCGCCCCGGTTGCATCCGGCGGTCCGCAATCACGGCTCGTAGCGGATCGTCGCCGTAGCGGCGGGGCCTTCCACGCCGAAGCGGTTGCGGGTCCGGACCTCCAACGTGTTCTCGCCTTCCGTCAGCGTCCAAGTGATGGCCTCGCCGGGTTCGGCCGTCTCCCAGGCTCCGCTGTTGACGCGGTAGCGGTACGCCGCCAGGTTGGGCGTTGCGCTCCGGGGCGTGACCGTCACGACGCCGGGCTCCGGCTGGGTGGCGCGCGCCAAGGTGGTCACGCCGGGTGTCCACTCGATCTGATGGCGGTCCGCGATGGGCACGAAGGCGTTGGCCTCATAGGCCCAATGTTCCGTGAGTTCCCCGCCGTGGTTGCGGCGCCACGTGTCCTCTTGAAAGGCCTCATTGTCGGGAATCACCATCCAACTCCGGTCACTGAACCGGGGCTGGGTGAACGGACTCTGGCGCAGGTGATAGGAGATCCACCAATAGCTGTCGATGCGCGGGCCGTATTCCTCCGGCGCGGGGTTGGGCGCCGGCATCCGGTCCGGCCCGATGACCATCTGCACCCGCGCCCCGCCGTCCTGTCGCGCCTCCTCATGGATCTCCAGCGCGGACAGAGGCACGCCGTCCCGCTCGAAGTGGTTGTCATACTTCGCATCGAGCATCACCCATTTGGCGTACTCGTTGGACCAAACCTCGTTGACCCCGTGGTGGTAGCTGCGGCCGAAGACGTTGCTGTCCCGGTCCACGCCAAGGTCCCGCGCCACGAAGCCCGCCGACGTGAGCACGGCTTGCTGTACCGCCATGGCGTGAGAGCAGTGGAATCCCGCGCCGGTCTCCCGCGCTTTCTCCAGAATTTCGAAGGGGTCCGTGCCGAAATCCTGGGAGTCGTCAATGGGCCACTGGCTGTGCACCCAATGGCGGAGGAGCAATTGTTGGCGGAATTCGCTGGGCTCGCCGTCGATGGCGTCCAGGAAATCGTACCCGCTTCGCAGCCGGTGGATCCGCTCGTTGTGGTAGTCCTCGACGCCCAAGAACAGACTTGGCGCGCGGAAGACGGGCCCTTCCATCACGGCCTCCACGATGGCCGCTCCCGCGCCGCTGATTTCCAAGGCGCGCGCCGGCTCGGCCGCGGCGAGGCGTGGATACACGGCCGCAGCCGCCATCAAGGGTAAGAGCCACAGGGGTGTTCGTTGCATGTTCATAGGACGCGCTCTCCCAACTCGGTTGCCGCTTCAACGCCGCCATTATACGCGGGTGGCGGTGGCGCCCTCACTCCTCCGCGGGCGTGATGGGGCCGATGTATTCCGTGGCGAGAACAATGTTGGCGAAGTAGACAGTGGCCTCGTCCGTGTTCACCTCGAACTCGGGATTCGCCTCGGCGTAGGCCAGCGTGCGCTCCCAGGCCCGGTCCGACACGTAGTGCTGCAAGCGGAGAACATTCACCCCCGTATCCATGTCGCGGCGCCAGCGGAAGCCCTCGAAAGGCGCCGCGCCGGAGTGTTCCGGATGGTTCCGGAAGTGATCGCCCACCATGACGCCCACGGGTTGGCCAGGTGCGAAGTGGACCGCCAGTTCGCCATCGAGCCACAACGCGAGCTCGCCGTCCTTCGCGTCTGGATGGCTGTTGAGCTTGAGCATGACCTCGACACAGGTCCACTCGCCCCGGCGCACGGAATGGCCGGGATCCGGAGGCATGAAGACGTTGCCGTAATAGGGGTTGGGCCGCCCGTCCGGCTCGCCCGAGGCGGATTGCCATGACTGCATCTCCGGCCAGTAGGCGTAGAACTGCCAGACGCCCGGCGGGGCGAAACGCCGCGTGGGCGGGAACTCGTTCCGCGAGGCCATGGACGGCTCGATGGTCACGCTGAAATGGCGCTCCGGACGCTGGCCCGCGCCGCCCGCAGGCCACGGGTCCGGATCGGGAAAGCCACGCAACGCGACGAAATGATGGTGCGCGCCGTGATCCGCCGCGAACCGGGTGTAGAACCGCAGAAAGACGCGGTCCCATCCGCCGCCGCCAAAGGTCTTGTACAACTCGCCACCCTGATCCTCGCCGCGCCGCCCCGTCATGCGCAAGGCCCGCGTCCCCGCCGCGCCTGGGGGCGTGTCATCACTGAACGCCATGCCTTCCAGGTTCCGCGCATACCCCCAACGGTCCCGGACATCCTCCAGCGCGCCCTCGGCGAAGTTTTCCACGAAGACCACCGCCGGATCCGCGCCGATGCCCGCGTCGCCCGGATATTGCGCGGCCAACCCCGAACCCTCTGGCATCTCCGCCACAGCCGCGAGGGTTATGGCGAAACCTCCCGCGCACACCGCCAACATCATGCAAACCGGTTGCGAACCTCGCCGCCGCAGATTCATGACCTGTTTCCTCCTTGTAAAGCCGCGCTGGTACACTACGGGCGATCATAGCACGGGCCCCTTCCCCCCGCAGAGCCAGAGAGGTTGTCAAGGCCGCCTTAGCCGGCGCGCCGCCCGAACAGTCCTCCCCACCTCGGCTCTGGAGTCTCAATCCTTACAAAAATTACTATATATAGACTATACTTATTGTTGTTGACACAACAGCATTTTTTATTTATACTGATTTCTGCCGCTGATAAAAGGACTGCAAGACCTGCTGCATGACGGCAGAGCAGCTTGCCAGACGCGAGCGTCGCGATCGGAAATCCATTCGGCCGCTGCCTGCGGCGTCGCGCGCTTGGGACGGCGATCAGCGCCAGCCTTCGCAGCGTTGCGGAGCCCATCGAGTCTCCGCGGGCCACTCCAAGGGATGTGGAGGGTTGCTGTTATGAGCGACGAAAGACGCGTCAGCCCGGTGGTTCCCTACTCCATAGTCTTGGCCGCGGCCCTTGGGGTCGGGAGTTGGTTCTTGTACACGCCACCGTTGC
>SLHB01000278.1 GCA_007136375.1 Candidatus Hydrogenedentota bacterium | reverse complement strand
CGGGCGCTGGCGGCCTCCACATCTTCTGCGGCGGCGGCCGCGCGTGGGTTTTGCCGCAGGGCGATGGCCGCGGCCGTGGCGGCGTCCAACAGCACGGGCTCCGCCTCCGCGCTCGGCGTCGGCTGGGGCAAGGCTTCGAGATGGGCCTCGATGTCGTCCATCAACTCTATGATGGCCGCATCGTCGAACACGCGGGCGCCGCTTTCCATGGAAGGCGGGGGGGGCGTTGCCGCTCCAGCCGCAAAGGCCGCCGGCGCGAAACATGCAAGAGCCGCCGTGAGGTACGCGTATGTGCGCATGGGAACTCCCCCGTCGTGCATGGAGACAGATGTCCTCGGGGAACGCTCCTGCCGCGCGCGTCCCCAAGGATGCTGGCCGGAGGCCCAAGGCGTTGGCTTCAGCGCGCTGGGCGCCCGGCAAAGTGTATCGCCCAAGGGACGGAAAAGACAACCCGGGCGCCGCCGATCCCGGATAGGGACGCCGCGCGGGAGGCGTGGCTACGCGACTACCGCCGCGCCGCCGGTGTTCCTGTCCATCGCTCCGTACGGATCCGGCCTTTGACAACGGGGGCGGGGCGGCTTAGACTTGGCGTGTTTCTGACCGAGGACCGGAGCGGCATGGAGGGGACGCGGGGATGGACACGGGGCTGACGTTGGCGCGGGAGGGCAACTGGCTCGTCATCCAGGGAGCGGATCTGCCCGGCGGCGAGCTCCGGGTGAACTACTTGGAAGCGTATTGCCGTCCGGACTCAACGGACGCGGACTGGGTAGAACACACGCTTATCGGCCATGAAACCGAACTGGCGTCCCTTTCGGCCGGCGGCCGGCGTATGGAGCTTCAGTGTACGCTCGCCGACGGCGTTGTGGTCCAGCATGTCATCACGGCGGGCCGGGACGAGGTCGATTTTCGCGTAACAGCGCACAATCCGGCGGATGAACCCTCGGAGGCGCATTGGGCGCAGCCCTGCGTACGCGTGGGACCGTTTACGGGATACGACGATCCGGGCGGCCCCGCGCCGGAAGACTATCTTCACAAGTGCTTCGTCTTCATCGACGGCCGCTTGGAGCGCATGCCCACGGAGGCGTGGGCGACCGAAGCGCGATACACGCCGGGCCAAGTATGGCGTCCCGCCCACGCGCCGAAGACGGACGTGAACCCACGCCCGCTCAATCCGGTCATCCCGAGCCATGGACTCATTGGCTGTTTCAGCGCGGACGAGGCCATGGTGTTCGCCACGGCGTGGGAACCGTATCAGGAGTTGTTCCAGGGCGTGGCCCGTTGTCTCCACGCCGATTTCCGCCTGGGCGGCTTGGCCCCGGGAGAAACAAAACGGGCCCGGGGGAAGATCTACATCGTTCCGAACGACATCCCCGCGCTCCTCAACCGGTACACGCGGGATTTCCCAGAACATCTCGTTCATGGATTGGAGGCCGAACCTCCGGGCGAGGCCGGGTGACAGGATAAACTGAATGGATCAACGGCAACTGACGGACCTGCTCCAGCGCGTCGCCTCGGGCGGAACGAGCGTGGAGGCGGCGGCGGCGCAACTTAGCAACCTCCCCTTCGAAGATTTGGGCTTCGCGAAGATCGATCATCACCGGGCCTTGCGCAAGGGCTATCCGGAAGCCATCTTCACCGAAGGCAAGACCCCAGAACAGGTGGTGGAGATCGTGGGACGGCAGAAAGCCCACGGGAGCCCCGTCCTCGCCACCCGGTGCACGCCCGCAACGGCCGAAGCCGTGCTGGCGGCCCATCCGGACGCGGAACACCACGAGGCGGCCCGGGCCATAACCCTTACGCCAGAGCCCATCGCCATGCGCGCGGGCTACGCCGCCATCCTGTGCGCCGGCACGTCGGACATCCCCGTCGCGGAGGAAGCCCTCGTGACCTGCGAGCTGTGCGGCACGCCAACCCGCCGCGTATACGACGTGGGCGTGGCGGGCATCCACCGCCTGTTCGCCCAGCGCGATATCCTCATGGGGGCGGACGCGCTGGTCGTGTGCGCGGGCATGGAAGGCGCGCTGCCGAGCGTGGTCGCTGGGATGGCGCGCCAACCCATCATCGCGGTGCCGACGAGCGTCGGCTATGGCGCGAGCCTGAACGGCGTGGCCGCGCTGCTGGCCATGCTGAATTCCTGCGCCACCGGCGTCAGCGTGGTGAACATCGACAACGGTTTCGGCGCCGGCGTGCTGGCGTCCATCATCAACCGCACCGCCCAGGAAGGCGGCGCCTCGCGGTGAAAGCGGTCGGTAACGGCCGACGCTTGGCCAGCGCCTGGAATAAACACCCACCCCGGCAGGAATGCTAGACGTTAGCACGAGGGATTGAGTCCGCGAAAGGGGCGGTATTGCCTGGAGCCCTGCGGGGTTCGCAGGGGGGATTTCGCCCATGTGGCGAACCGCCGTGGGTCCAATTCCAAGCGCCCTCTGGCGCCCCGCGGCCGATCTTTTCGAAAGACAACGAGTTGGGGAAGGAACAGGGAACGCATGAAGACGCTGTACTTCGACTGCTTTAACGGCGCGAGCGGCGACATGATTACCGGCGCCCTCCTAGACGCGGGCGCGCCCTTCGACGCGCTCCAGGCCGCCCTCGAATCCCTGGGCGTCCCGGGTTTCCATGTGAGCCGCGAGAAGGTGAGCAAGCAAGGCGTCGGCGCGACCCAGTTCCACGTGCACATCGACAGCTCGGAAAAACCTCACCGCCACCTCCGCCACATCCTAGAGATCATCGAAGGCGGCGATCTGGCCCAGCCTGTACGCGAGGCGAGCGCGGAGACCTTCCGGCGCATCGCCGAATCCGAAGCCGAGATTCACCAGTCCACCCTTGAAAAGGTGCACTTCCACGAAGTCGGCGCCATCGATTCCATCGTGGACGTCATCAGCGCCCACGTGTGCCTCCACGTCCTGGCGCCGGAGCGGATCATCGTGTCGCCCATCCACGTCGGAACAGGAACGGTCCAGTGCGACCATGGGTTGATGCCCGTGCCCGCTCCCGCCACGGCCTTGCTCATGCGCGGCGCGCCGGTCTACGCCAGCGATGTGGAGGCCGAACTGCTCACGCCCACCGGCGCGGCCTTGCTCACCCAGATCGCCGACGGCTATGGCCCCATGCCCGAGATGACCGTGGAGGCCGTCGGCTACGGCAGCGGCCAACGCGATCTTCCCGGCCGGCCCAACGTCCTCCGGGTCATGACGGGGCGGACGGCGGCGGAGTCCGCCCCGACGCAGACGATCCTCGTCGTGGAGACGACCCTCGACGACATGAACCCCGAGCTGTACCCCGCCCTCGCCGCGGAACTCTTCAAGCAAGGCGCCGTCGATGTCTTTATGACCCCCGTGACGGGGAAGAAAGGGCGGCCCGCCCACGTCGTCACAGCCCTCTGTCCACCCGCCCAACGAGACGCCGTGACCCAGGCCTTTCTCCAATGCTCCACCACCCTCGGCGTGCGCATGCGCGAAGAGCGGCGCGTTTGTCTCGAACGCCAATGGGAAACGGTGCTGACGCCCTGGGGCGAGGTGCGCGTGAAGACGGGGCGTCTGGGCGGGAACGAAATCAAGCGCGCGCCCGAATACGAGGACTGCGCTAAGCGCGCGGAGGCCGCCGGGATCCCGGTCCTCGCCGTGTACCAGGCGGCCTGGGCCGCCATCGCCGGAGGGGGCCAGGCCGATGCCTGAGCGCACGGCCATCTACCCCGGCAGCTTCGATCCGCCCACCTGCGGCCATCTCGACCTCATCGAACGGGCCCTCCGCATCTTCGACCGCGTTGTCGTCGCCGTCGCGCGCAACCGCGAAAAACAGGCCCTGTTCACCGTGGACGAGCGCCTAGAGATGCTACGGAGCATCACGGCGGACCATCGAGGCGTCGAGGTCGACGCCTTTACCGGCCTCACCGCCGACTACGCGCGCCAACGCGGCGCCGTCGCATTGGTCCGCGGCCTTCGCGTCATGTCCGACTTCGAACTCGAACTCACCATGGCCATCACAAACCAGAAACTGCTCCCAGGCCTCGACACCGTGTGCCTCATGCCCAGCGAGCAGTATCTCCTCCTCAGCTCTCGCATTGTCCGGGAGATCGCCCAATTCGGCGGCGCCGTGAGCGGTTTCGTGCCGCCCATCGTTGCGGAACGCCTCCAAGCCAAGCTACGCCCCACAGCGGAGCCCAAAGACGGCGCATAGGCCGCGCATTCGCGCCGGGGCGATTCCCTGGTCTTGGGGAGATGGCAATTCGGGCGGGTCTGTCTGACTGCACGGTATCATGGCGTCCCCGTCGTGGTTTCGTGTCAGGTGACACTTCTTGCGCCGGGTTGCAGCCGCGCCGCCGGTGGCGGGTAACAGACTCTAAGCACCTGATTCGGCGGGACTTACGTATGGTGGGCGATGTTGGACTCGAACCAACGGCCTCCTGCGTGTAAGGCAGGCGCTCTAACCAGCTGAGCTAATCGCCCTTCGAAAGCGATGGGAGGATAT
>SLHB01000317.1 GCA_007136375.1 Candidatus Hydrogenedentota bacterium | reverse complement strand
GGCTTTTCTGACGATGGGGTGTCAGCAAGAACCCGAGCCCGAAGACCACTTGGAAGACGCCGCGGACAGCGCCGCCGACGCCATCGAATCCCTGGGGGAGGCCGCGGAGCAAGCGGGCGAGGAAGTGGAGCAAGACCTGCAGAACAGCATGGAGGAGTTCCAGCAGCAATTGGAGGACGCAGCCCCCGATGACAACGCGGGTGCGGCGTACTAGCCACATGCCCCATACTGGAGCGCTTGCCGTACTGTTTTGAAACAACCAGGCTGGGCGGCGGTGGGGCGAGGCTGTTGGCGCGGGACACGCAAGTCCTTGCGCCGCCGCCTTTCCCGCCCCGCGCCGCCTGGCCTTCTCCGCTGGCACGAAGGTTGCTCGTGTCCTCAGATAGAGGGAGGCGCGCCTCGCCGACGCGGCGCCGCTGGCGAGGGACGCGCCCAAGCATAAGGAGGGAGTGATCATGGCGCGCACGTCTCGATGGGATCCGCTCCGCGATCTGGAAGCGTTGCGGCAGGAGATGGACAAGCTCTTCGAGGACTTCGGCTTTGGCCGGGCCCGCGGCCCGTCGTCCAAGGCGGCGTTCACCCCCCGGGCGGGACGGGGCGGCTATCCCCTGTTGAGCCTGTCTGGCGACAAGGATAACCTCTATGTAGAGGCGCTGGCGCCCGGAGTGGATCCGGAGACGCTGGAACTCACGGTGCAACACAGCACGCTCCGCATCGCCGGCGAGAAGCAGGCCCTGTCCGGAGATATCAAGGCGGAGGCCTACCACCGCCAGGAGCGTGGCGCCGGCCGGTTCGCGCGGACCGTGGATTTGCCCGCGCCCGTCGACACAGACAAAATCCGGGCGGACTACCGCAACGGCATGCTTCTTATCACACTGCCCAAGACGGAAGACGCCAAGCCAAAACAGATCAACGTCAAGGTGTCCTAGCAGCGCGGTTTCCGCGGCGGCGCGGGACCACGCCGCGCCGATGGCGGAGCAATTCGGACCGGCCCAAAGGGCTGATGCGGAGAAAGGGGGCCAAATCATGACGGAAAAGAGCCCATCGGTGAACACGTCCGGCCAATTGGGGCCAGAGGAAGTCCCTGGGGCCGGGCAAACGTTGCAACCGGCGGTGGATATCTTTGAGGTCGACGAGGGTCTCGCGGTCATCGCGGACCTGCCCGGCGTGAACAAGGAAGACGTGGCCGTTAGCGTCCACGACGGCGTGCTGACCATCCGGGGCGCGGTCAAGCGGAGCGCTCCGGGCGAAGAGATTTACAGCGAGTTTGATCTGCTCAATTTCTTCCGGCAGTTTCAACTGAACGATGAAGTGGACCAAGACAATATCAAGGCGGATATGAAGTTCGGCGTGTTGACCGTGCGCCTTCCGAAGAAGGACGCGGCGAAGCCGAAGCGCATCGACATCCGGGTGAGCTAGGCCCGGCGCCTTGGAATTCCGCCGTGGCGATGGCGGCAGCGGTAAAGGAGAAAAAGGGACGATGGCCAATTTGATGCCCACGGACTGGCGGAAGACGCTAGACAAGCTGCGCGACGACGTGACCCACGCGGTCGAGCGCTGGTTGCCCGAGCGCGAAGGGAGCGAACCCCTGGGCGAAGGGACGGGCTGGTGCAGCCCCTTCGCGAAGAGCGGCGGACCGCGCGTCGACGTGGAAGAACGGGAAGACGAGATCCGGGTGACGGCCGAGTTGCCGGGCCTTCGCAAGAAGGACTTCACGGTGGAGATCATCGGCAACCGGCTCATGCTGCGCGGAGAGAAAAAGCCGGCCCACGGGGACGGCGAAAGCGAGGACCAGCAAGGCGTCTATTTGCTGTCCGAATGCGGCTACGGGCCCTTTGCCCGGGCCATCACGCTTCCGTGCGAGGTGGACACGGAGCAGGCCGAGGGCCAATACCGCAACGGCGTGCTACGCTTGCGGCTGCCCAAGCCGGAACAGGCGCGGACCAAGCGCGTCCACGTGGACGTGAAGGACTGACGCCGACGGCGGCTATTCAATGATAGAGAATCCGGCCCCGATGGTTGGGCCGTTCCACGAAAAATCCGGGGATCCAGCGCACGGCACGCTGAAATCCCCGGATTTCTTCTTCATGAATCCAGGAATGTTTGCCTCTATTCTGCGCCGGGCAGGCGCATGACCGTCGCGCGCACCGAGGGCCGCTCCACCGGCATGAAGGGCACTTCTTCCATGGCGTGACAGATGTTGCAGGAATTGGTCAGGACGTCCATGCGCTCGTTGAACAGCTCATAGTCCCCCTCCTCGATGGCCTCTTTCACCGCGGGCAAGTCCGAGCCCAGGAAGTCGGCCGCCGAGGCCTCCCGGGCGGGACGGCGCTCAAAGCCCTGCTCCATCGCCGTCCGTAACTTTTCGGCGTGGTACATGGCGTACTCCCAGTTCTCGTCTTCGCCCGCCCAATGAAGTTCACTGTAGCGGTAGCCCACTTCCCACATGGCGTGATCGAAGCCGCGGAACTGGCCCGCCACGGTCTCGAACTTCTCCTGGGTGCTGCCCGTCAGCCAGCCATCGGAACCCGCGGGCGCCGCGCCGGGGTCAGGCGCGCACGCGGCCCCCGCCACCAGCAGCAAGGCCACGCCGCCTATCGCGCTCCCCATGAACAGTCCTCGTCCGGTTGTCTTGGTCATTGGATCCCCCTTTCTTCCATAGTGTTCCGTATGCCCCCCCATCCGGGAGGCGCCATTCCGCCGTTGCGCCGCCGCGCAAATCCGACTGTCACACCGTAGCAGAGGCTCATGGGGAAAGACCAACGCCGGGGCCGGCGCAAGGCGGAGGTGGGCGCCCGGTTGCGCCCTATGGCGCCTCAATCCAGGACAAAGCCAGTGTTGCCGCGATCCGTGAACGTTTCCAATTCGTTGCCGGGACCGAGGAGCAAGGCGGCCTTGCAGTTGTCCGCTTGCTCCTCCAGCCGCGCGCGGTTCCCCTCCAGCGTCACATTGCGGCTGCTTTGGATGTATATGGCGCCGGCCGTGTCCGTGCGATGGGGCGCGGCGCACACCTCGCGGACGTCGTTTCCGCGCAGCTCGATATCCTCGGCGCCCGCCACCACGATGCCGGAGCTGTTGCCGCCGCGAATCGTGTTGTCCTCCAAGACGACTCCTTGGATGACGCCGGGCTTTGGGGGAAACTCGAAGTTGGCGAGCCATGCGTGAACCATCAGGACGCCCTCGGCGGGGGGCGAACCGTAGCCGCAATTCTCGAAGACATTGTTGCGGATGATTACGTCCCTGGGCGTGATGCTCTCGAAGAAGTGCTCCACCTCGCTCATGATGAACAGGCCCGCGGTGGATACGTTTTCGAAGCGGCAATCCTCCACCACGGCGCCGCGCGTCTGGATAAGGAATCCACGGGCCCGGTTGTCCCGCACGGTCGTATTCCGGATGTGGGCCGTGGCCACGCTCGTGACGTTTCCCGCGACGTGGCCTGGCGCCGCCTCCGTGGGCAAAGGCTCGGCGAAGCGCATGCGGACGGTCTGGCCGGGCAGCTCTTCCACCTCCGCTACTTTCAGAGTGGCGTAGGCCAGGAGCGTGTCGTCCGCCGCGAACTCCATCTTCTCGCCGGTCCCGGGGACGTTGCGCATGCCCAGATTGTGACGGGCGGTCAACGTGTTTTCATCTTCGATCTCTTGGACCGTGAGATACAAGCCGGTCTTGATGTTCCCGGCATCATCGCCCATGCGTTCGAAGAGGGCGTCCTCAATCACGATCTCGCCGGCGCAGCCGATGAAGTGGCTTCCGTCCGCCGTGGCCGACATGAGCCGCCGACTGCCGTCGCGGACGCGCACCGCCACGCCGCGCAGGGTGATGTTGTGCACGCGCTGCCCTACGAAACCCATGCCCGGGACGGTGTAGACAGTGACGTCTTCCACGATCACGTCCTCGCATTGGTCGAAAAAGAAGGCGTTGTAGTCGTAGACCTGCTTGCGGAGCACGGCGAGGGCGCCTTCCCGTGGAATCTGGCCCCACGCCTCCAGATGGAGCCGGAGCGTCTGTTCTTCCACGAGTTCCGTGCGCAATACGGCGTGGTATTGGTCGATCCCCTGGAACTTTGGCAGGCGGGTGTCCGGATCGTAATCCTGATAGGCCTCGACGGGTTCGCCGCCCGTCACGGTAAAGCCGGGATCGACGCGGACGTCGAAGGAGCGGTCGCCGGTTCCCACCACCTCCCCCTGCAGGAAGGGAGGATCGTCCCAATCAATGGCGATATCGCGGATGGTCAGGTTGTTGCAGCGGGCGAACTCGAAAGGCGCCGTTAGACCCTCGAAGAACAACTCCGCGCCGGGGCCTTCGATGGTGAGGTTGTCGATATCGTGGACGTAGATGGCGATGCGTCCATGATGCCCGTCGCCGCGTTCGCCGAAGTCGTAGCGGCCCGGCGGGAAGAACAGGCGGGGGTTGTCTACCTCCCTGGCCGCGCTCAGGGCTTCGTAGATGGCGGCCGTGGCGTTTTCTCCGCTGTCCGGCTTCGCGC
>SLHB01000442.1 GCA_007136375.1 Candidatus Hydrogenedentota bacterium | reverse complement strand
CACAAGCGCCGGAGCGTGTCGTGGGCGGAGCGGGGCTCCGTGCTCCCCGGGGGGTAGTACCGTTGGCAGTGGGCGATAAAGCGCTCCGCCGCCTCAACGACGGTGATCGCCTCGCTGGACGGCGGGCCGATCACCTCTCCGTTCTCCCGTTGAACGATGTCGCGCCCAAAGGCCTGGACGGCGGCGGCGTGCTCGCGGCCGTAGTAGCGTTTCTTGCCGTCGAACCGGGCGAAATAGATGCGGTTGGTTTTGTCGTAGGAGAGTTTGGGCGGGGCCATTCGCGTTCCTCCAAGCCAAGTTTGTCTACTAGGTAGACATTTTCGGTCTTGCAGGCCGCGCCGCCGTGGGGCGGGTAAACAAGTCGTAAGTGCTTGTTTCGGCTAGACTTAGGGAATGGCTCCCCGGGCCGGACTCGAACCAGCGACATGGTGGTTAACAGCCACCCGCTCTACCAACTGAGCTACCGGGGATCCCTGCTACAGGCTGGACGGCGATCGCGCCGCCGTCCGGTGCATCTTATACCAGATGTTGTTGGGGCTTTGCAACCTCGTCAATCGCCCGCCGGGATTAGCGCGCGAGGATTTCGCGGACGGTCGCCACGAGTTCGGCGCGGGGGACGGTGACCTGGCCGGTCTTGCCGGCTTGGCGGTAGGCTTCGCGGTCTTCGATGCCTTCGCGCTCGCGCTTGCCGGCGAGGAGGTCTTTCACGGCCACCGTGCCCTGGGCGATTTCGTCTTCGCCGAGAATGACCGCCACGGGAATGCCGTAGTGGTCGGCGTGGGAGAGTTGATGCTTCATGCCCCGCTTCGCGCCGAGGTAGGGCTCCGCCGCGACGCCTTCTTTCCGCAGCTCTTGGGCGGCGGCGAGGACGTCGGCCTTGTTGACGTTGCCGAGGCTTACGATGAGGGCGTCGGCGTGGGGCCGCGCCTCTGGGGCCGCGCCGAGGCGGGTGAGCGCCGCCATGAGCCGGTCGAGGCCCACGGACATGCCGGTGGCGGGAATCTCCCGGTCGAGGAAGCGGGCGGCGAGTTCGTCGTAGCGGCCGCCGCCCATGACGGAGCCGAACTCGGGCGCGCCGGGCAGGTGCATCTCGAAGACGGGCCCGGTGTAGTAGTCGAGGCCCCGGGCCAGGCTGGGGAGGAACTGGGCGTGTTCGCCGCCGACGCCCAGGGCGCTGAGGCCGGCGTCCAGCTCCCGGAGGTCCTCCAGGGCTTGCGCGGCCCGTTCGGAGCCGCCGAGGTGTTCCTGCAAGTTCGCGACGACGCTGGCGCGGCTCTCGCCGGTGACGGCGATGAGGGCGAGGATGCGGTCGATGACGGCTTCGTCCAGGCCCACGCCGCGGATGGGATCGCCCGATTCGTCGACGCGTCCGCCGCCCAATTCCTTGCGCACGTTGTCGAGGCCGACTTTCTGGAGTTTGTCGATGACGCGGAGGACGTGCTTTTGCCGGGCTTCATCGGCGATGCCCAGGCTTTCCAAGAGGGCGTCGATGACTTTCCGGTGGTTGATGAGCACGGTGTACTCTTTCACGCCCAGTTCGTCCAGGATCGCCGCCATGATGGCGATGATTTCCGCGTCGGCGGCGATGGAGGGCGCGCCCGCGATGTCGATGTCGCATTGGGTGAACTGGCGGAAGCGGCCCGGCCCTGGCTTGTCCGCGCGCCATACGGGACCGATGGCGTAGCGGCGGAAGGGGGGCTTCAGCTCGGCGGGGTATTGGGCCATGAGGCGGGCGAAGGGCACGGTGAGGTCGAAGCGCAGGGCGATGGGCTCCTCCTCCGGCGATTGCAGGCGGAACAGCTCCTTGTTGGTCTCCTCGCCGCCTGTCCCCAAGAGCACGTCGAGCCCCTCAAGGGCCGGCGTCTCCACGGGCGCGAACCCGTGGCGCTGGAAAATGGCTTCAATCCCGCGGAGGACGGCCTGGCGCGGCGTCACCCCCGCCGGCAACAGGTCCTGAAAACCTTTCAGCGTGCGGGGCTCCACCCGCGTCTCGTGTTGCGTCATGAACTCGCGCCTCGTTCGATAGGATTGATGGACGGCTTGGCATAAGGAGGGACTCAGGCGGGGCGTCCCGCCGCCCTTCCCATGGCCGCCGCGCCGCCCCAACGGCGCGCCCCGGGCGCAAAAGTCTCCCCGCGCGGATCAAGAAAGGGCGTGAAGGGGTGGCGGTCAAATCAAGAAATGGTACCGAGGATGAGACTTGAACTCATGACCTCTGGATCCACAATCCAGCGCTCTAACCAGCTGAGCTACCTCGGCCCATGATGTGGAGTAGAGAACTGGCCCAAACGCGTCCCGGGCCCGCCGGGCGGCTTTGAACCATCCACGGCGGAATATACACCACCCCGCCGCCGCCAGTCAAGGCGACCCGCGGCGCGTTGTGGCGGCGCCGTACGGGCTCAGACGCTGGGGACGTCCACCCAGGCGTTCTTGTCCTGGCTCTGCACCGCGGCTTCGAGAACGGCCTGGGTCTTGGCGCCGTCGGCGGCGTCAGGGCTTGCTGGCGCGCCTTCCACGATGCATTTCACGAAGTTGTGGATGGCGTGGACGTGCAGCCGCTCCCAGCCCACGGTGTTCTTCGGGCCAGGCCATTTGGCGGGCGCGGGATAGCGGTGGACGGATTCGATGGCGGTAAAGCCCCGTTCGCCGCCGTAGGAGCCGCCGGGCGCGGTGTTGTCGTAGAACTCAAGATAGTTCGGCTGCATGAGGTTGAAGCGGATGGCCCCTTGGCTGCCGTGGGCCTCGAAGCGCAGCTCATCCTGGACGCCCGTGGCCAAGCGGGAGGATTCGACCGTTCCGATGGCGCCGTTGGCCATGCGGCAGGTGAGAATGGAGATGTCGTCGACGTTGACGGGCTTGGTCTTGCCGGGATCTTCCTTCGTGGGCCGTTCCGTGATGAATGTCTTCGCCGTATGGTGGACGGCGGCGAACTCCCCGGCGAGGAAGCGGGTGAGGTCGATGACGTGGCTGCCGAGATCGAAGAGGGCGCCGCCCCGTCCGCTCTGTTCGGGGTCCAGCCGCCAGGAGTAGGGCCGCTTGGGATCCACGTAGCCCGCGTGGAGATAGCAGGCGCGCACGGAATACAGGTCGCCAAGGCGTCCTTCATCGATAAGCTCCTTGGCGCGCAGGATGGCGGGCGCGAAGCGGTATTGGAAGGTGACCTGGGTGACCAACCCGGGATGCTCCTTGGCGCGCGCGGCGATTTCGCGGGCTTCGTCCAAGGTGCGCGCTAGCGGCTTGTCCACGTAGACGTGTTTCTCGTTTTCGAGGGCGCAGAGCACGACGTCCTTGTGAAGGTGATTGGGCGCGCAGCAATCGATGATGTCCACGTCGGGCCGGGCGCAGAGCTCGCGGTAGTCGGCGGTCCCGAAGAAGTAGCCGTCTTCCCGGCCCGCCCGCTGCCAACTGGCCTCGGATTGGGTGGCGATGCCGCGCAACTCTATCCTAGCCGGCGGCGGATCGTAGTAGAATCCCAAGGACCGGTAGGCGTGTCCATGCATCTTTCCCATGAATCCGTATCCCACCATCCCAACGCGCAACACCTTATTCATCGTGGCGTCATCCTCCTGGAAGGTTTGTTTGCGGTTCCAGCTGTTCTTGTTCCGGCGCGCCGCGGCGCAGCGGCAGGAGCTGGCGATAGGTCAGGCAGCGCCACGCCCATTCGGCGGGGCCCATGCGGAACGCCCGGAGCCACAGCACGGAAAACACAAGGCAGACTACCCAGATTGCGCCCACAACCGCGATTTGGCCCGTGCGCTCCACCTCGCCAAACCAGCCCAGGCCATGGCCATAGAAAAGCGTGGTGCAGATGAGCGTCTGTAGCAAGTAGTTGCTTAGGGCCATGCGCCCCGCCGCTTGCAAAGGCCAAAGGGCGCCGCGGCTCCCGGCTACACTCCACAATAGCATGAGGCCGGCGATCCAACCCAATGCCGCGGGCAGGCTTCCCCAATAGTTGAACAACGCGCCCATGTAGAAGACCCTGAAGGGCTCCCAGCCGTGGGCGTTGTTGTAGAGGACGCCCCCAGACACCATGGGCAGGCCGATGCCCAGGCCCAGCGCCAACATTCCCCCGTAGAACCGGCGGCTCCGCATTCCTTGCAGCACGCCCCATTTGTAAAGGGCCATGCCGAGAAGCATCAACCCGGCCACGCGCCAGCCGGTATAGATCAGGAAGTAGAACGTGCTGATCATGAAGAAGGTTGGGACCCGCTCCCGCATCTGGTCCAGCCAGCCTCCCTGGTAGGTGGCGACTTCCATGGCGACGAATCCCGGCGGCGGCTCCAGCATCTCATGCACTTCCTGGCGGGCTTCGTCGGGCCAATAGGGGATGCTGGCGTAGGAGAAGACCATGTACAGCGCCGGCAAGCACAGGAGCGCGACCCCGGCGATGACGAGACGCCGGGACGCCCAATGCCTGCACCGGTAGACGGCAAAGCCGGCCAAGGCGTAGGCCAGCAGGATGTCGCCGTACCAGAGGAGGTAGCCGTGGGCCGCGCCAATGAAGAGCAGGGCCGTGTTCCGCCGCAGGTGCATGCGGAAGGGCGAGAGGCCCTTCGCCTCGTTGCGCTCCGCCATGAGCACGATGCCCGCGCCGAAGAGCATGCTGAATATGGTGAGGAACTTTTCTTGCGCAAAGATGTGGGAGAGCAGCCAGACCCAATAGTTCGCGCCCTCGAACCCGCCTTGCACAGGCGGATTCAGGTACGCGGCCATCACCATGGAGAAGGCCTGGATGTTCATGACGAGGATGCCTAGGACGGCCACGCCGCGCAGGGCGTCCATGGCGCCGTGCCGTTCCTGGGTGGGGCCGGGTTCAGCCAGTGGAGCTTCGCCTGAGGCTGGGGGTGGTTGCGCCATAAGACGGTTCCCTCTCCGATATGGCCCCGCGCGCCTATCCGGGGCATTGTTAGGCGCCTATCCTAGCGTGGACGCGATGGGAACACAAGCCAGCAGTCGGCGCCTGTTGCGCCCAGGTCCGGCCGTCAGGGAGGCGCGTTACGCGTGGGGGTGGGCGCGTTCGTAGACGTCCCGCAGCCGGACGATGCTCACGTGAGTGTAGATCTGGGTGCTCGTGAGGCTCTCGTGGCCGAGCAGCTCCTGAACGGCCCGCAGATCGGCGCCGCCGTCGAGCATGTGGGTGGCGAAGGTGTGGCGGAGTGTGTGGGGAGAGACGTCCCGGCGTTCCGGGAGGGCCTGGCGGACGTAGCGTTCCACGATGCGCTGGATGCTGCGCGTGGTGAGGGGGCCGCCCCGCCAATTGACGAAGAGCCGGTCATGCGGGGGCGCGCCAATGCTGTTCCGAACGGCCACATAGTCTTGGAGCGACTCCAGCGCGGCCCGGCCCAGATAGGCGATGCGCTCCTTGCGCCGTTTTCCCAGGACACGGATGGTGGCGCCGACGAGATCGACGTCCCGCTGCAGGAGGCCCGCCAGTTCCGCCGCGCGCACGCCGCTCGAATACAGTGTCTCCAGCACGGCCAGATCCCGGACGCCCAGGGGCTCCGAGGGGTCCGGCGCTTCCATCAGCTTGGTCACCTCGGGGAGGGTGAGGTGGTCCGGCAGATCCCGTTGCAGCCTCGGCGCCCGGACCGTGCGCGCGGGGTTGTCCTCAGCCAGGCCACGATCCACGAGATAGCGGTACAGCGCGCGCAGGGCCGCAAGCTTCCGCGCCGCCGTCCGGGCGCAACAGCCCAGGGTCTGAGCGTGGGCGAGGAAAGAGCGGATATCGTCGCGGGTCGCCCCTTGGAGGAGGGCGAGATCGAGCTCCGGCGCTGGCGTGGCGTCGGAACCCTCGCCGTCGCCGGCAGGCGGCCCGCGGAGATACGCGCAGAACTGGGTCAAATCGCTCCGGTAGGCCCGCAATGTGTGCACGGAAACCCCGCGCTCGATCTCTAAATGGTCAAAGAACCGGTCCACGGGCGTTTCCGCGGACCCATTGGCTTCACTCGCCCCCATCGGCTTCGGCCAGCGTCTCTTCGTGGCCGCAGTCAGGGTGGGGGCAGCGCCGCACCGCCGGCTTGTTCTTGGCGCGGACCACCGTGGTCCAAGGGTGGCCGCACTTGGCGCACTTGTGTTCCTTGTCGAGTTGCCCGAAGGCCTGGAACTCGCAGTCAGGATAGCGTTCACAGCCGATGAAGCGGCGCGCCTTCATACGCTTCGGCACGAGATTGCCGCCGCAGTTGGGCATCGGGCAGGGGACGTCCAACTCCTTGGGCTTGGTGAACTTACACTTCGGGTAGTTCTCGCAACCGTAGAAGGGCTCCCCTTGGCGGTTGGTCCGAATGAGCAACACGCCCTTGCATTCGTGGCACTCCTGGTCCGTCCGTTCCGGCTCCTTCGTTTCGCGGACCACCTTGTTGCCTTGATCGTCGACGTTGTGGGTGTTCTTGCACTTGGGGTATTCCGAACAGGCCATGAACCGGCCGAACCGGCCCATGCGGATCACCATGGGCGCGCCGCATTTCTCGCAAACCTCTTCGGTGGGCTCGGTGGTTTGGCGCTCCACCTTCAGGGTCGTCTTGCACTCGGGATAGTCCGTGCACGCGATGAAGGGGCCGAACCGGCCTTCCCGCACTTGCATGGGCTTGCCGCAATTGGGGCAGTTCGTGTCGTCATAGCCGAGTTCGCTGACCATCCGCTTCTGCGCCGCTTGGAGGTCCTGCTCGAAGTTCGCGTAGAAGCGGCGCAGCAAGTCGTGCCACTCGCCCTTGCCTTCCTCAATGTGGTCGAGGTCCTCTTCGAGCCGCGCGGTGAAGCCAAGGTCGAGGATGTCGGCGAAGTTCTCCACGAGCAGCGTGTTCACCTGATCGCCGAGCTCCGTCGGCTGAAGGCGTCCCTTCTCGCGCACGACATAGTTCCGTTCCATGATGGTGTTGATTGTCGGCGCGTAGGTGCTCGGACGGCCAATGCCGTTTTCCTCCAACGCGCGGATAAGCGTCGCCTCTGTATACCGAGGAGGCGGCTTGGTGAAGTGTTGCTCCGGCTTCAGCGTCTCCAGGCGCAGGGTTTCGCCCTCGGCCATCTCGGGCAGGCGTTTGTCGCCTTCCTTCTCTCCGTTCGTGTTGTCTTTCGTCTCCTCGTACAGCTTGGTGAAGCCCGCGAACTTCATGATCGATCCCGTTACGCGGAAGACGCAGTTCGCCGCCTCGATGTCCACGGTGGTCTGGTCGAACACCGCCGGCGCCATCTGGCAGGCCACGGTCCGCTTCCAAATGAGGCTGTACAGGGCGAATTGATCGTCGGTGAGATACTGCTTCATCTTCTCGGGCGTTTGTTGGACGAGGGTCGGGCGGATGGCTTCGTGGGCGTCTTGAGCCCCTTTCTTGCTCTGGAAGAAGTTCGGCTTTTGCGGCAGCATCGCCGCTTCGAAGTTGCCCGCGATGTACTCCCGGATCTGTTCAAGGGATTCCTGGGACAAGCGCGTAGAGTCCGTGCGCATGTAGGTGATCAGGCCCACGGTCCCGTCGGCCCCGATATTAATGCCCTCGTAAAGCTGCTGCGCCACGCTCATCGTCTTGCGCGGCGTGAACCGGAGCTTCCGGGAGGCCTCCTGTTGGAGCGTGCTGGTGATGAATGGCGCGTAGGGGCGGCGCTTGACTTCCTTGCGCTCAATGGAGGCGATCTTATATTCGGCCCCTTCCAGACCGGCGAGCACGGCGTCCGTGGCTTCCTTGTCCGGGAGTTTCGGTTTCTCGCCGTCCACCCGGTGCAGCCGCGCCGTCACCGCCTCTTCCCGCGGCGTGAACAGGTCCGCGTCCACGGTCCAATATTCTTCGGGAACGAAGGCGCGGATCTCGCTCTCCCGCTCGCACACCATGCGGACCGCGACGGACTGGACGCGGCCCGCGCTGAGGCCCTTGCGGATGCGCCATTGGAGAAGGGGACTGAGCTTATAGCCGACCAACCGGTCCAGCACCCGCCGGGCCTGCTGGGCGTTGACGAGATTCTCGTCGATGGAGCGCGGGTTCTTGGCCGCCTCCTTGACGCCCCGCTTGGTGATTTCGTTGAACACAATGCGTTCAACGGGCTTGTTTGTCTTCTTGAGGATCTCCGCCACATGCCAGCCGATGGCCTCGCCCTCGCGGTCCGGGTCGGAGGCCAGCAACACCCGATCCGCCTTCGCCGCCGCTTCCTGAATGGCTTTGACGGCTTTGGAAGCGTCGCGGAGCTGGACGTACTTCGGCTCGAATCCGTTCTCGATGTCCACGCCCAAAGTGCTCTTGGGCAGATCGCGGACGTGGCCGTAGCTGGCCCGGACCACGTAATTCGAGCCAAGAAACTTGTTGATGGTGCGCGCCTTCGCCGGCGACTCCACCACGACAAGGTATTTCGGCATACAGCATGTCTCCTAGCGCGCCGGCTCCTTGGCGCGTCACGGCGCAACGCGATTCTTCCCGGGGGGTCCGCGAAGGGACCGTGACGCCACGGGCGCGCGTTCGCCCATGGTTCTTAATCAAGTAGACTGCTCCGGGACTTTACGGAACGCATCCCCGACGGGTTTACACGAAAACCGGCGGATTCAGCCGCTTCCCGGGCCCAAGCGTACCATATCGCCGGAAGAAACGAGATCGGCGCGCCGGGCCGGTCTACGTCCCCGTCCCGTTTTGGGGCCGGCGGCGCCGTTCCAAGGAAAACCCCGTTTGCTTGCGAAGGTTTCCCCAAATTGCCGCGAGTTGCCGGGGAATATACAAGAAAACCGGCCACTTCGAAGGATTCTCGCGCTAGAACGGGGTCCGTCAGTCTGTTTGTGGACCGGGCGTGATGTTTCCGTACTTAAGGAAAAACAGCGCCGCACCCCGGCGGGGGATGGGCGCTGTGTCCACGAAGTGGTTAAAATGCGCAATTAGTGGTATGCGCTGGGCTCGTTCTCCAAGACGGCGTAAATGGTCTGTTGCGCCTCGACATTTCGGTTGCTGCACACCACCCAGGCGACGAGATAGTCCATTTCGTCCAGGCCGACTTCACCATCGAAGTGATTGAGCCGCTCCAGGACCATTTCCCGTTCCTGGCCGTCGATAAGACCGTGAAACTCCAAACGCGTCAAGGCGTTGCGGGCCTCTGGCGTAACTTTGCATTCTTCGAACACCGTCAAGACGCGGGTGGAGAACGTTTCTCGGTCCGGCGTTCGGCCTGCGCTCCACTCTGGCAGGCCGCCGATGAGGCGCATCGCGTCTTCGATTTCCCGGTTGCTGTAGCCTTGGTCGCTCAACCAGTGGCGCAGCCGGTTTTCGGAAGGAGGCCAGTCCGGTTGCTCCCGCATTTTGCGGAAAATGGCGCTGACGACCTTGTTCAAGTATGGCTTCATTCGAAACTCCCAGGGAGGGCCCCAATGCCGCCAGATGGCGCGGCGGCGCCGATAGCGTGGCCAGCCCATTGTATCGGTGGCCCGTATTTTAGGCTGGGGCTCGCCAGCCTGTCAAACTTTACTTGCCCCCGGGGCTCTGGCCGCGATCACGGCCCCGGCGGCCCCATGCTTTCGCGGGGTGCGGCGGCCCCATGGGCGCATGTGGTATCGTGGCCCTGGCCGGATTCGAGGCCAGAACGCGGACAACGCTGGGGAGGACAAGGAGATGACGCCAATGAAACGGAGTTGGCTAGCCGCGCTGCTGTGGATTGCTGGGGCCGGGGCGGGCGCTTCCGCCACCATCGAGGTGGACGCGTCCCGGGCGGAGGCCGAGGGCCACTGGGAGCACTCGACCTCTGTTTCCTATTTGATAGGCGATGGATACCTTCACGACGGAAATACGGACAAAGGGGAGAGCGCCCTTCGGTTTACGATCACGGTCCCGGAGGACGGACACTACGAACTCTTCTTTCTTTACCCCCATCACGAGAACCGGGCCGCGGAGGTCCCGGTGGACGTGATCTTGCCCGATGGGGATCGCGCGCGGTCCATCGTGGACCAGCGTCAACCCGGAGAAGAGGGCGGCGTCCGCATTGGGCGCTTTAGTTTGGAAGGCGGCGGAGATGTTGCGATTGTGGTGTCCAACGCGGGCACGAGCGGCTACGTGACCGCCGACGGCGTCCGCCTCCGGCCCGTCCAGGTCGAGCGCCATGACGTGGTTATCGTGGGCGACACGCCCGCGGGCATTATGGCGGCTATCGCGGCGGCCCGCTCCGGCCATAATGCGGTCCTCCTGTCCCGTCATGATCACATCGGCGGCTTGCCGGCCAACGGGTTGGGCGCGACGGACATCGCCACCCGCGGCGTGGGCGGCGGCCTGTTCCGGGAATTCGTCGACCGGGTGTACGCGCACTACGTGGCCGAGTACGGCGAGGACTCGCCGCAAGTGAACGCCGCTAGCGATGGCTTCCGTTTCGAACCCCACGTGGCCGAAACGATCTTCAACGCGATGATTGAGGAGCATCCGGAGGTCCGTGTGCGGCTCATGCGTCAGTTCGACGCGAGTCCCAACTATGCCCGTAAGGAGGACGGCCGCATCACGGAGATCCGCGTGCTCAACCGGGAGAGCGGCCAGGACGAATGGTACGCGGGCCAGGTCTTTATCGACGCCACCTACGAAGGAGACTTGAGCGCGGCGGCGGGGGTCCCGTTCCGCATTGGCCGCGAGGGCACGGAAGACTTCGATGAGCCCATGGCCGGCGTCATCTACAAACACTGGGGCGGTCCCGTGGGGCCGGCCTCCACGGGGCTGGCGGACAACGGCGTTCAGGCCTACAACTACCGCTTGGCGCTGACCCGGGATCCAGACAACCAGGTCCCGATTGAGAAACCGGCCACGTACAACCGGGAAGAGTACGTTTCGTTCATCCAGGATCTGGAGGAAAACCGGATACCCGTCCCCAACCCTGACCCGGACGCGCGCGGCGAGATGGCCTTCGATGGCATCGGCCGGGTAACCAACATGGTGGCCTCGCCCAACGGCAAGGTGGACGCCAACAACCAGCACGCCGCTTACATCTCGACGAATCTGCCGGAGGAGAATTGGCCCTGGCCCACGGCCTCGTGGGAATGGCGCGACCGTTTTGCCGAACGGTTGAAGCACTACATTCAAGGGCTGCTGTGGTTCGTGCAGAACGACCCCGAATTGCCGGAGGATTTTCGCGAGCGGGCCTCGGAATGGGGGCTGGCAGCGGATGAATACGTGGACAACGACAATTGGCCCCGTCAGGTCTACGTGCGGGAGGGCCGCCGCATCAAGGGGCGCCACCTCTTCACCGCCCATGACGCCCTCCCGGCGGAGGGCAGCCCCCGGCCGCCCATCTATCAGAACAGCGTGACCGCGAGTCACTATCCCATCGACTCCCACTCGGTGCGGAAGCGGGAGCCGGACCGCTATCACCTGGACGGCTTCATGAGCTTTGGCACGCAACCCTACACCGTGCCCTTCGAGGTCATGGTCCCGGACGCGCCCTTGGAGAATCTCCTCACGCCGGTGGCGGTGTCCGCCACTCACGCGGGCTTCGGCACCCTCCGCATGGAGCCGTGTTGGATGGCCCTGGGCCACGCCGCCGGTAAAGCCGCCGCAATGAGCCTGGACGGCGGCGAGCCGGTGGCAGACGTGTGCCGTGAGACGTTGCAAGACAAGCTCGTGGAGGCGGGCGCCGTGCTGATGTATTTCAACGACGCGGGTCCCGGCCATCCCCACTACGCCGCGATCCAGTATTTCGGCCTGCGCGGATTCTTGGAGGACTGGGCGGCGGAGCCGGACGAGCCTGTCAGCGAAGAGACGGCGGAGGCCTGGATGGACGCCGCTGGGGCCGAGGCGCCGTATGAGCCCGGCGTGACGGCCCGGGGCGAGTTCCTGTCCGCCTTGTACGAAGCCGTCCGGTAAGCGCCGCGAGCCCAGACCCGTTGGCGGTGAAAAGACATCCCCCGGGACGCCCATGGCGGGCGTTCCGGGGGATGGCGTGTGTAGAGGGATTCGGGCGCGCCGTCCCGGGCTTACGTCTCCTGCTCTTCCCTCAAACGGGCGAGGACCGTGAAGTCCTCCAAGGTCGATGTGTCGCCGGTGGCGTCCCTGCCTTCGGCGATGTCCCGGAGGAGGCGGCGCATGATCTTGCCAGACCGGGTCTTGGGCAACGCGTCCGTGAAGCGGATCTGATCTGGCTTGGCGATGGCGCCGATCTCCTTGGCCACGTGCTCGCGAAGCTTCTCCTTGTCCTCCTCCTTGGGCGTCGTGCCCACGGGGACGGAAACGAAGGCGCAGATGCCCTGGCCCTTGATCTCGTGGGGATAGCCCACCACGGCGGCTTCCGACACGATAGGATGGGAGACGAGGGCGGATTCGACTTCCATGGTGCCCAAACGGTGACCGCTGACGTTGATCACGTCGTCGATGCGGCCGATGATCATGTAGTAGCCGTCTTTGTCCTTATACGCCCCGTCCCCAGTGAAGTACCAGCCCTGTTTCTCGAACTTGGACCAGTACACTTCCTTGAAGCGCTCCGGGTCGCCGTAGAGGGTCCGCAGCATGGACGGCCACGGGTGCGTAATGACCAAGAGACCGCTCTGCCCTTCGGGAACTTCGTTGCCTTCTTCGTCCACGATGCGGGGTTGCACGCCGAAGAAGGGCAGGCCCGCGGAGCCGGGCTTCATTTCCATGACGCCGGGAAGGGTGGTGATCATGATGGCGCCGGTCTCGGTCTGCCACCACGTGTCAACGATGGGGCAATTCTGCTGGCCGATGTGCTGGTAGTACCACATCCACGCTTCTGGGTTGATGGGCTCGCCCACCGTGCCCAGCAGGCGCAGGCTGCTTAGATCGTTGCGCGCCGGCCAGCCCTCGCCCCACTTGGAAAACGCGCGGATGGCCGTCGGCGCCGTGTAGAACACGTTGACGCTGTACCGCTCGCAAATCTGCCAGAACTGATCGGGCGTGGGGAAGTTGGGCGCGCCCTCGTACATGACGGTCGTCGCGCCGTTGGAGAGAATGCCGTAGATGATGTAGCTGTGGCCGGTGACCCAGCCGATGTCCGCCGTGCACCAGTACGTGTCCTCTTCCCGCAAGTCGAAGACGTATTTCGAGGTTAGGTACGTGCCCAAGAGGTAGCCCGCCGTGCTGTGGAGAATGCCCTTGGGTTTGCCCGTGGATCCGGAGGTGTACAGGATGTACAAGGGATGCTCCGAGTCCAACTCTTCCGCGGGACACACGTCGCTGACCGTGTCCATGAGTTCGCTCCACAGGAGATCGCGCCCATGCACCATGCTCACGGGCTTCTTCGTGCGCTCCACGGTCACCACGTTGCGCACAGTGGGGCACTTGAGCAGCGCCTCGTCCACCGCCTTCTTCAGCTCGACGATTTCGCCCCGCCGGTAGCCTCCGTCCGCCGTTACGACCACGGTGGCCTCAGCGTCGTTGATGCGGTCGATGAGCGCGTTGACCGAGAAGCCGCCGAAGATGATGGAGTGGACCGCGCCGATGCGCGCGCAGGCCAGCATCGCCACGGCCAGCTCGGGGATCATGGGCAAGTAGATGGCCACGCGATCGCCCGGCTTCACCCCCAGGTTCTTCAGCACGTTGGCGAACTTGCAGACCTGCCGTTGGAGTTCGCGGTAGGTGACCATGCGGCGCTCGCCATAGGGCTCGCCTTCCCATATGATGGCCGCCTTGTTCTTGCGCCACGTGTCGAGGTGGCGGTCCAGGCAGTTGTAGGACGCGTTGATCTTGCCGCCCTCGAACCACTTGTAGAAGGGCGGCGTGTCATCGTTCAGCACCCGATCCCACTTCTTGAACCACGCCAGCTCTTCGGCCATGCGCGCCCAGAAGGCCTCGGGTTGTTCCACGGACTCCCGGTACAGGCGTTCGTATTCCTCGCGGGACTTGATATGCGCCCGTTCGCGGAAGGCCGGATCCGGCGCGAAATGCCGCGTCTCCTCCAAGACATGATCTATTGATGTTGTTACTGTTTCCGTAGTCATCGCGCCTCCCTCTTACGCCAAAATCCGCCGCGCGCGCTGTCCCGGCGCGGTTCTCGCGCCGCGCGGCGGGGTTTAAGTCCACTGTTCCTTGGAGAACAACCGGAATGGTGGCAAGTTTTAGCTGGAAAGTCAACAATTCCGGGCGGAAAAGCGCAATGAGGGCGAAGAGAGGGAAGGCGGGGACCGGCCCCGAGGCCGGTCCCTGAAAGCTGGGAGGCGCCGCCTATTCAGCGCCCGCCGAAAGGGGCAGGATGTAGATGTCCTTGAAGCGAATGCGCAGGCGGTCTCCGGAGTGGATTTGCAGGGCCAGATGTCCGTCGAGACCCACGCCCCGTTCCATGTGATTGGCGTCGTCCAGGACGCCCGCGCCATCGTACTCCATGACGGTCACGCCGTTGAGCACGGCCTTGAGGCGCGTGCCGAGCGCCGTGATTTCGAGGCTGTTCCACGCCGGTTCGTCGTCGGCATAGTAGAACGTCAATCCGTCTACCGCCATGCTCTCATCGACCCAGCCGCCATCGGGAACCTCGGGATACAGCCAGCGTTGATTCCCGCGGGTCTCGTCCCAGATCATGCCGGTGCGCCAAGGGCCGGGGGGATGGATGTCGACTTGAGGCCCATTGAGCCAGCCCGGGCCGTCGGTCTCGTCGTAGCGGCTGCGGACCTGCACCCCGCTGTTGCCCGGATTGTCCCGGAAAGCCTGGAACTTGAGCCGAAGGATGAAGTCATCGAACTCATCGTCACTGTATAGCCAAACGTAGTCCTGATCGCCCCGTTCCATCGAATCCGCCTCGATGGCCCCGTCGGCTACGCGCCACCAGGTGTAGTCCAGGTCCGCCTCGACGGCCCTGGTGCTCCAGCCATCCAAGCTCTCGCCGTCGAACAGAGAGATCCAGTCGCCTTGCTCTACCGCGTCCGCGCTGGGAAGTTCCGCGCCTGCGGTTAAACTTAGCGCGGCCGTTGCCACGCCGATCGCCATGCTCCGCGTCACTGATGTAACTAGGGTCATCGTATCCGGTCTCCGAAGCGCCATGGTCTATGGATGCGCGCCCGCGCCGGCCGGGCGCTAACGCCGGCGGGAACGGGCGCGAGTGTATTGAAACGCTAGCATAACATAGGACCGCATGGCGCCCTTAAGCGGCGGCAAGAGACGGGGGGAGCACCTTGCCGCCAGCGGTCCTACTCCTGCTTTCCGTCATCGCCGCCCTCCTCCACTCGCGCGCGCACCAAATGCAGATGACTTCTCAGATCATCCAGTTGGTGCTCTAGCACGGTCAGCTCGTCCGCCAGGGTCAAGCCCTTCTCGCTTTCCCGCGCCCGCGCAATGGCTTCCCGGTCGCGCTCCGTTTGCGCTTCTTGGATGGACGTGAGGATGACGCCTACGACGAGGTTCATAACGATGATCGTGCCCATAACGACGAAGGAGATGAAGTACAGGATGGCCGCCGCGGGCTGGGCCACCGGTTCTTCGCCTTTGACAGGCGCGCCGGGGGCGGGGTACACGTCGGTCCCGAACAGCTGAGGGTAGAAAACGTCGTCCCAGTTGTCCAGCGTCACCACGCCGAACAGGGTCAGAAAACTCCGCTCAAGGCTGGCGAAATGGAAGGGATCGTTGTCCCGGAACAGAAAGACGCCCGCCACCCCGTAGATGTAGAAGAGCATGAGGAGAAGCAGGCCTACGTACGCTACGGAGGGCAGACCCTTTAGCAGGCTCGTGACCAGCATTTGCAATCTCGGAACGACCCTGATCATGCGCAGCGTCCGCAGTATACGTGCCAGACGGCCCACTACCGCGAATTCCCCTGTGTTTGGAATCAAGCACAGGACGACGATGGCAAAGTCAAAGCAATTCCAGGGGTCCCGGAAGTAACGCCAAGGCTGGCGGCCGTGGGCGCCCATCTTCATGAGGGCTTCCACGACGAAGAGGGCCACAACTATCCGGTCCAGAAAGCGGAGGAGGCCGCCGTGCCCCTCCATAAGAGACCGGCTCGTCTCCAGGCCGGCCAAGGCGGCGCCCAGGAGGATCAGGGCAAAGACCGAGCGCTGAAACGCGCGGGAGTCCACGATCGTGCGAAGTTGTTCGGAGAAAGACATGGGGTGGGATTCTAATCATCCCGCGTCCGTCACGTCCACTGGCGCGAATAGGCGGCGAGCCGCGGCAGGATCAAGGGCGCACGGGAGGCCGGTCTTGCCCGGGGCCATGACGGCTAT
>SLHB01000111.1 GCA_007136375.1 Candidatus Hydrogenedentota bacterium | reverse complement strand
GCGGCGCGCTGATGCTCACGAAAACGTCCGAAACCGCCATCACCGCCCTGCTGTACTTGGCGCTGCAAGAAGGGAACCCGATCATCACTCCCAAACGCATCGCCCAGGAACTCGGGACATCGCCCACCTACACGGCGAAGATCATGGGCACGCTGGTGAAGATGAACATCCTCCACGCGCAAAGGGGGGTGAACGGAGGCGTGCAACTGGGACGCGCGCCGGGTGAAATCACGCTCCTGGAGATCGTGGAGGCCTGCCAGGGACGCCTGCTAGGCGCGTATTGCTCCGCGAAAGCGAAGCCCAGCCAGGTCTGCAACTTCCACGCGGCCATGCTGGAGTGGCAGCAGTCGTCCGTGGCGATCCTGAACCGCTGGACCCTCGCGGACTTGGCGGAGAAACCTCAACCGGCGCCCGCCCTTCGGGATCAAGGCGCTTGCAAGATGACCGCCGCATGCTGCGGCATGAACAACGGCGGCTGAAGCAGCCACACGCGGGGGGCCACGGCGCCGCTACATCATGCTGGATTCCAGCGAGTCGCCCTCGGCAAGGGCGCCATATCCGTCCACCACGACCGCTTGGCCAGGCTCCAAACCTTCCCGCACTTGCACGTACCCGTTGCTGCCCTCGCCCACATTCACGAAGCGCCGCTCCGCCTGGCCGCCATCGGCGATCCAGACGTACGAACGTCCTTCTTCTTCGTGGACCGCCATCTCGGGTATGGCCAGGACATCCTGGAGTTCGGGCAGCCTGAACACGCCGACGCCAAAGGCGCCCGCCATGATGGACAGGTCGCTGTTGTCCACGGCCACTTTCACAAGGAAGGTCCGGGTGGATTGATCAATAGACGGGCTGATGGCCGTGACAATCCCCGAGCGGCTTTGCCCCGTGCTCTCCACGGTGACCTCGACGGGCATGCCCGGTTGGATCATCCCCGCGAATCGTTCGGGGACGCGCATCTCCGCTTCCAACTCGGGCATGGCGGATAGTTCAACGACCTCATCGCCACGACGGACAAAGTCGCCCCGCTTGAAGAACCGGCCTGTGATAACGCCGCTGTACGGCGCTTCGATGGTTGTGTCACGGACCTCTTGATCCGCCTCCGCGGCGGCCGCTTCCGCCTCGGCGACGGCGGCTTCGGCGATGGCCAACTGTTCGTCGGTCGGGCCCCGCTCGGCGATCTGCAGATCCGCTTCGGCGCTGCGCAACGCCGCCCGGGCCCGTTCCGCGGCCGCCCGGGCGCTGTCCCATTCTGACTGAGACACGCTATTGCGCTCGAACAGGACTCGGGTCCGTTCGCGCTCGTCGTCCAGGCGCTCATATTCCGCGCGGGCCTCATCCACTTGAGCCCGGAGTTGTTCCAACTCCTCGGCGCGCCGCCACGCCCGCAGGTCGAGTAGATCGGCGCGGGCCCGCTGGAGCCCGGCCTCGGCGCGTCTCAATCGAAGGTTGGCGTCGGTCTCCCGGGTGCGAAACAGCGTCTGGCCTTCCTCCACGGGGTCGCCGATATCCACGGCGATATCCATGAGTTGCCCATCGGCCAGCGCGCGGATCCTTGCTTGATCGCGCGGCTCCAGTGAACCCGACGCGCGAAAGCTCCGGCTAAAATCGCGGGGCTCCACTTCCGCGACCTCGACCTCGCGGACGCCCAAGGCTTCGTCGGCCAAAGCGCCTTGGGCTTCGCCCCCACCGCCGCCACAGCCCGCGATGCTCGTGATAACGAGCGCGGCCATGGCGATTCCTAGGCACGCATTCCTGCACATAAGCGCTATGGTCTCCATGTCGTAACCGTCTTCAATAGCCTGCCTCAAGCGAGATGCCGCGCCGCGCGAGCAACGCGCCTTCCGCGGCGTATAAGTCCGTTAGAGCCTTCAGATAGTTTACCCTAGCCTGGACAGCGTCCACCCGGGCCTCGATAAGGAGCCGTTGCACTTGCAGCACGTCCAAGTTGGTGCTGCGGCCGACAGAATAGCGGTCCTCCTCGACCCGAAGCTCCTCTTCGCGGCCGGCCACAGCGTCTTCCGTGGCCTGAATCCGGAACCATTGGTTCCGCACTTCCACCGCCGCTTGCCGGACCTCCCGCGCGAGATCGTCGCGCCGTTCGGCCACGGCCACGCGGGCGCTGTCCCGCTCGTATTGAGCGCGCAGCCGCTGGGCCCGCTCCGCCCGGTTGACGATGGGCATGCTGAACTCCAGTCCGACCCGGTAGTTGTCGTAACGGGACGAATCCAAGTAGCGCCGCCCGCCGGCGAACGAATCGCCAAGGCTCGTGCGCCCGTACCTGGCCGTCAAGTCCAGCCGGGGCAACAGGCTGTTCCGGGCGGAAACGAGGTCGAGATCCCGGTTCGCCAGCTCGAGCCGATCCGCCTCCAGTTCCGGACGCAACGCGTGGGCCAAGGCCTCGCTTTCCTCCGGATCCACTTCAATCTCCGTCACCTCGGGCGGGTCCACAGGCAGCAGCTCAATGTTCCATGTTTCCCGTTCGTCCGGATTGAGAAGCTGAAGCAGGAACAGCGTCTGCGCCTCCAGATCCGCCCTCGCGTCCGACAGCTCCGCCTCGCGGGTCGATCGCTCCGCCCGGGCGGACAACACGGCGCTTTCGATGGCCAGGCCGACCTCCACCAAATCCATATTACGGCGGACTTGTTCGTCGGCCAGCTCGACGCCGAACTCGCGTATAGTCAACAATTCCCGGGCCAAGACCAAATCCCAGTAGGCCCGCTCCACCTGCGCCGTCAGGCCCAGGACGGCTTCCCGGAAGATTAGACGGCTCTGGGCGCGCCGATTTCGGGCCTGACGCAAGTTCACCAGATTGACATTCGGGCCAAACCCTTCCAACAAGGCCTGGGTCACGCCCACGGTCCAGGTTCCTTCGAATTCTTCGGCCGTGAAGTTGCCGATGCTCCGGCTCATCCCGCCCGTTAGAAAGACCGTCGTTCCCGTTGGAAAATAGTTGGAAACCCGTACTTCGCCATCGGAATTCCGCGTCTCCAGGAAGTCGTCCTGTTGCGGCTGTTGCAACACTTCGATGGCGGCGCCGCCGATTTGCCGCAGGATCTCCTCGGGTTCCTGTCCCTCGAAGGACATGCTCTGCCCGCTTCCGCCGCCCGCGCGGCCAAAGGTGAAACGCTGCGCGCCGCCGAGCTGACTGCGGGAGCGGCCATAGGACAGCGTGGCCATCAGGTCAGGGTCGAAGGCCGCGCGGGCCTCCGACTCAAAGGCCGCCGCGACGCGTGGGCCGAAGCGCGCGATCTCGAGGTTTCGGTTGTTCGACAATGCCGTCAACAACGCGCCGTCCCGCGTCAACGGGGCCGGTTCGTCCGGGACGCCAGGAACGGTCAAGATTTCCGCGCGCTCCTCCAACGCTTGCTCCGGCCGGGGCGGGTCTGCGTTGGTCTCATCCGCGTCGTTGTCGTCTACATTATCATACGAAAAGGCCTGGGGCCCATCGTCATCCGCCAACGCGTCCAATGTTGGCCGCGCCGCGCCGCCGTGGACGCATCCCACGGCCATTCCAGCCACGAGCAATGCGGCAATGCCGTTTCGCGCCGTCTGCCAATACTGCAATACTGCCCTTTCCGTTATCCGGCGCGCCTTCAGCGTCTGTCAGACGCGCCCCACCCGGTCGCCCGGGTTATTTGCCCGCGGTTCCGGGGCTCTCTTCCATCGTCTTGGGTCCTGCCGCGGAAATCCGCGCCGCCAAACTTTGGACACGCATGGCGAAGTCGTCCATCACGGTGTACACGCAGGGGATGACGATGAGGGTCAAGACGGTTGACGTGAACAATCCGCCGATAACGGCCATGCCCATGCTTGCGCGCAACTCGCCGCCTTCGCTCAAGGCCAAGGCGACCGGCGTGACGGCCGCCATGGTCGTGAAAGCGGTCATGAGAATGGGCCGCAGCCGCAACGGACAAGCCTCAAGGAGGGCTTCCGTGCGCTCCTTGCCTTGGGCGCGGCGCTGGTTGGCGAAGTCGACCAACAGAATGGCGTTTTTCGTCACGATGCCGCATAACATGACGAAGCCAATGAAGCCAAAGACGTCCAGCATGCTTCCCGTAAGCGCAAGCAGGCCCAGACCTCCGACCACGGCCAAGGGAAGGGACATCATGATGGTGAGGGGATGGATGAAGGACTCGAACTGGGCCCCAAGGACAATGTAGATCAGCACGATCGCGAGAATCAACGCGGTTAACAGGTGCCCAAACGCCTCCGCGAACTCCTCGGCCTCGCCAGTAAGGGCGGTGGACCAGCCGGGCTCGTCGGGAACGTGGCGGCTGGCGATCTCCTGCATGATGGGCACGGCGTCGCCCAACGCCATGCCCTCCAGATCCGCGCTCAACGTCACAGACCGGCGCCGATCGAAACGGTTGATGGTGTTCGCGCCTATCCCCTCGTTGATCTGAAGCAGGTTAGGGGTGCGCACCATGTCTCCGCCCGCCGTGCGGAGCGCAATCTCAAAGAGCTGGTCGGGATCCTCACGCGCGGAGGGATGAGCCCGGAGCCGGACATCGTAGCGGCG
>SLHB01000331.1 GCA_007136375.1 Candidatus Hydrogenedentota bacterium | reverse complement strand
CGTTGCTCATCTTCTGCGCGGCGATGCTGGCGCTGGAGGGCCTGATCGAGCTCGGCGAGAATCTCGCCAACGCTTCCTTCGGTGTTCCATTGGGCCTGATTCTCGGCGGCGTGGGACTCACGGCCTACGTTTGCTACAAGACGCCGGTCACGGCGAAGGCGCATCTTGGCCCCTTCGCCGCCATAGGCCTAGCGGGCGTCCTCGTGGCTCTTCCGTGGGGATTGATGGTCCTCGACGCCCTGCAAGCGGACTTTGTCACGACATTGTTACACGAGGAAGTGGTGGAACGGACCCATACGGCGTCCGAGATCAACGCGGCGCCCGTCTTCTATTACTTCGCCGTACTTCCCTTCATGTGCGCGCCGTGGGGCTTGTTGCTGCCCCTTCATGCGAGCAAGCACTTCTGGCGCGGAGGCGGTCAAGCCTACCACTACCACTTGCTCACAGGTTGGATTAGCGTCTTTCTCTTTTCGCTCATCGCGGGCAAGGAAACGAAGTACATCCTGCCCGCCTTGCCTTCGTTGCTGTTGGCCCTGGGCTATCCCCTCGCGGTCATGGAGCGCTGGCTGGCGGAAGACCCGGATGGTGGGCCATCCGGCTGGGAGCGGACGTGGCTCCGGCGTTGGACGCAATGCATCCCTCTGGTGTTCGCCGCGGCGGCCGTGGCGGGGTGCGCGTACGCGCTGTTCAGCGATTTTCGGCCCAGTTTCAAGATCCAAGCCCTTTTGCTTGCGGTCTTCACGCTGGGAAGCGGGTACGTGGCCTGGCGTTCGCGAAAGGTCCGAATGATCGCCATTCTCGCCTTGACCTTGGCCGTGGTGATGGGCGCGACCCTGTTCCGGAACAACTACTTCACCGGCGAGCGGTCTGGCCGGGCGATCGCGGAGCAATGCGGCGCGTTGCTGGAGTCTGGCCACAAAGTAGAGGCCTTTTTCCCGAGATTCTACCCCAATTTCGCCTTTTACGTGGGCCACGAGATGGGGGTTGAAGTGGATTTCGCGGCGATCCGGGAGAAGTTGGGGCGCGGCGAACCCTACTACATTGTGCTACGCCGCGAGGCCTACGACGATCTCATGCTGGCCGATTTTGAGACGCCCCCAAAGGTGCTGATGGGCCCCGAAACGCCTCGCGAGCTGTTTCTCATCGGCAACGCCCCGTTGCCCGGCGAAGCGCGGGCCCGGTAACGCCGAAACAAGCGGAATCGCCTAGGAATTGGCCGGAGTCGCCCCGCCGTGCTATACTGCGCGGACACAAATGGGGACAGCGCGTGGCTTGGGCGTTGCGCGGTTTCCGCTTCTTCTTTAGCCTTATCAACCCCTGGAAACCATCTTGCCGGCCCGGACGCGTGTCCTTTCCGGCGGATGTCCAGCGGGAGACAGTGTCCCGGGATCCCGGTAAAAGGGGATCTCCGCCGATTTCCAACAACACGTTTAGGAGAGTGCGCCGTGAGTCAGTCCAATGTCCAAGCAGCCGCGGGCGCGGCGCTGCCGGATACATACAACGCCTGGCAGATCTTTGGCGCGGGTTTCGAGAACGTCGGACGCGGCGGCAAACCTGTCACGCTGCCCTTGCGCGAGCCCGCTCCGAACGAGATTCTGATCCGCGTGGACGCCTTGGGCTTGTGTCAGTCGGACATCAAGATCATCAACCAGGGGAACAAGCACGCCCGTCTCCAGGGCAGGGATCTGGCCACGGACCCGACGGTGTTGGGCCACGAGTGCGCGGCCACCGTTGTGCGCGTGGGCGAGCAATGGGCGGGTCAGTTCTCGCCAGGGGACCGGTATGTAGTGCAGGCGGATATCTACTACAAGGGCTTTAACTACGCCTTTGGCTATCTTATCCCCGGCGGCCTGGCGCAATTCTCCTACCTGGACGAGCGCGCCTTGGATGGCGACGAAGGGTGCTACCTGCTGCCGGTTCAGCCGTCCACGGGCTACAGCGAATCCGCCCTCGCGGAGCCCTGGGCCTGCGTCGAGATGTCGTACAACGTACAGGAGCGGGTTGCGCCCAAGGATGGGGCGGCGCTCCTGGTGACCGATGAGCCGGAGCGGTGGCGCGAAGCTTTTCCGAAGGCCCAGATAGCGCCTCGAAGCCTGGAGGGCCTCGCTGAAGACGCCCTCTTTGACGACATCGCCGTGCCAGAGCCTTCCGCCGCTCTGGTTCAGGCGCTGGCGCCGCGGCTGCGGGATCACGGCGTGATGTACCTTCTCGGCCGGCCCGCCGATGACGGCGTGGTCGACCTGGACATCGGCCGTATCCACTATAAGGGCGTGCGCTTCTTCGGCGGCGCCGATTCCCTGGAAGGCTTGCAGCGCGTCCATTCCCGCTATGATCTGTCGCCCGGCGGCGACGCGTTCTTCAGCGGCGCGGGCGGCCCCATGGGACAGATGCACGTGCAACGGGCCGTCGAGATCAGCAACGGGCCCCGGCGCGTCGTCGTGACAGACCTCGACCGTGGCCGCATGGACCACATCCAGGACCGGTTCGGAAGTCTCGCCCGGGACAAGGGCGTGGAGTTGATCACCTTGACGCCCGGCGAGTTCGATTCGCAAGAAGCCATGGACCGGCATATTCAAGGCCTGGTCCCCGGCGGTTTTAGCGACATCATCATCATGGCCCCCGTCGCGGGGCTGGTCAGCAGTTCGCTGACCTTCGCCGCCGATCACGCCCTTGTGAACATCTTCGCGGGCGTGGGCGTGGGCAGCACGGCCGGCGTCGCCTTGCGCGACTTGTGCCGGGGCGCGCAGCTCTTTGGCACGAGTGGATCGCGAATCAGCGACATGCGGAAAGTGTTGTCCATGGTCGAGGCCGGTGAACTCAACACGAATCTCAGCGTTGCGGCGATTGGCGGATTGAACGCCGCGAAAGAGGGCCTCGAAGGGGTGCGCGACGCCCGCTTTCCCGGCAAGACCGTCATTTACCCCCAGATACCGGACCTGCCGCTGCTGACGCTAGACGAAATCCCGAAACGCATCCCTGAACTCAAGGACAAGCTCGGCCCGAAGAACACGTGGACGAAGGAAGCCGAGCAAGCTCTGTTGGAGTTGCTTGCCTAATGGGAAAACTTGACGGAAAACGGGCCCTCGTAACGGGCGCCGCGCAAGGCCTTGGCGCCGCCATCACCGAACATCTTGCCGAAGAAGGCTGCGATGTTATGGGATGGGACGTGAACGCCGACGCCATGAAAGTGACCGCTAACCATCTCTCGGAGAAGACGGGACGCACTATTGCCGGCCGGGAAGTGGACGTGACGGACCCCGCCGCGGTGCGCCACGGGATGGAAGACATCATTCAGTTGTTTGGCCGCCTGAACATTTGCGTGTGTAACGCGGGCGTCCTCATCAGCGGCGACTCTCTCGAGTTCGACGTGGAGAAGTGGCGCCGGGTCATCGATGTGAATCTTGTCGGCTACTTCATCACCGCGCGGGAAGCCGCCCGGACCATGCTGGAAGGGATGGGCGGGTCCATCGTCCAAATCAACTCGAAGTCGGGGAAACGGGGTAGCTTCAAGAACAGCGCCTACGCCGCTTCAAAGTTCGGCGGGATCGGCGTCACGCAAAGCCTCGCCCTCGAATACGCCGAGCGGGGCGTGCGCGTGAATGCGGTCTGTCCCGGGAACTTGCTCGATTCTCCGCTATGGGTGGAGAGCCTGTACAGCCAGTACGCGGAGAATCACGGCCTCACCGAGGAGCAAGTGCGTGAGAAATACGTCCAGCAAGTCCCCATGAAGCGGGGCTGCAACTACCGCGACGTGAGCAACGTGGTGATCTTCCTCGCCTCCGACGAGGCCGGTTATATGACGGGCCAAGCCATCAACGTGACAGGCGGCCAGGTGATGACGTAACCGCTCCGCCAGCGCTTTCGGATGTTTGCGGGCCCGCCTCGTTGGACGTGATCTTACCCCAGAGGCGGGCTTTCTTTCTGCTGTGTGGCCCGGAGACCGGGTTAACCCATGACTCCTTGGCGCCGATCCTTGCCTAAAACGGGATTATGGCGCCGAGCGAAATCGGCGCAACGAAAGGAGATACTGGGATGGCAAGCACCGGAGCCGTAAGTCATGGGGCGGCGAGCGTGGACGCGGCGATGGCGGTCCGCGCGGCGATCATGCAGAAGAAGGCCATGGAACAGGCCGGCGAACAGGCGATCGCGCTCATCGAGGCGGCGCAAATCGACCCCGAGGTGGGTCAGAATATCGATGTGAGCGTGTAGTCCCGCGAGCCACAATAGGGCGCGCGCGGCCGCGGGCGAAACACGGCGGGAGTCATGACGCGATTCGGCGGCGTGAAGCCAGAGAAAGAACAAGAACTGCGGGACCGGATGGCCCGCCTGGGCGTCAGTGAAGACGCCTTGGAAGAGCGCTTCATCCGGGGCGGCGGACCAGGTGGACAGAAAGTCAACAAAACCGCCTCGTGCGTGTATCTGCGCCACAAGCCTTCGGGCGTGGAAGTGAAAATGCAGGAAGCCCGATCCCAGGGAGGCAGCCCGGCGCGGCGGCCCGTCGGGCCTCTGGCGCTCCAGGAACTCGCGG
>SLHB01000024.1 GCA_007136375.1 Candidatus Hydrogenedentota bacterium | reverse complement strand
GTTCGTCCGCGATCAATCCATTGCGTGATCGATGGGACGCACGCCCTCGGCGTATCCGTCAAAGGCGAAGGGCAGGGTTTCGTACTCGCCCACAATATCCACGTCCGCCGAGTCGGGGACGTCCAAGTCGAGGAGATAGTACGCCGCGTTGACGATCATGCGGCGGAAATCCTCGCTTGCTTCGAAGCCGCGCGAGCTGCCCATGGTGGTGGTGAAGGCTTGGCCGGTTGGACCGCCCAGGCCCCGGTACTCCCGCAGCCACGCAACGGGCATCAGGGGCTCGTTGCGTTCGTCGTCCGCGACGGCGTCATCCTGGTCCATGCCCTCGAGGATCTGGCCCAGCAGCAGAATGCTGGCGTCTTCCAGGTTCGACTCCCGGACTTCATAGACGTTTGTGGTGCAGTAGACCGCGTCGTCTTCGACGCTGTTGAAGATGGGATGCTCGTCGCCATCTTCCGCGATCCGGCCCCGCGTGGCTTCCTGGGAGTTGACGCCGTGGTGGTTCACCCAAGTTTCACCCAGGACTTGCTGACCAAAGCCGCCCGGCCAGTTGTCGCCGCCGTAGTTCCAGGAGTAGTGCTCGTAGGGGCCGTCGGAGATGTTGAAGGCGTGCGTGGCCGTCCGCAGGCCGATGACGGGCTTGCCCGCGTTTACGTAGGCGTCGATGGGGGCCATCTGCGTGTTGGGCAGGTTTCGGAAGCGGGTCATGATGATCATGAGGTCCGCAGTGTTCAAGTGATGGGTCCCCGGGATGTTCGTTTGATGATCCGGCACGATCTCGCCGGTCTCCGGGTCAATGGGGAAGAGGACCGTGCACTTGAACCCGTGGCGCTCGGACAGAATCTTGCCGAGTTGCGGCAGCAGTTCTTCGGACCGGTACTCGTCGTCGCCGCTGATGAGCACGATGTGCTTGCCTTCGCCCGGGCCCTTGCCGCCTTCGTACACGACATACTCCCGGTCTTCCGCGAGCGCCGGGGCGGCCGCGAGCAGGGCCGCCGCAAAAAGCCCGGCGAGTGTCTTTCCCCGATTCCAAGACGTGATCATGGGTACTCCCTCCGTTCCAGTCTAAAGTTCGCAAACGGGCGGCCAACGGCAGCGCCCGCTTGCTGTGTGGTTACAGTGGCTGTACTCTAGGGCCCGTTCCTCCATCTTTGCAAGTCCGGTCCGGCGCGAAGGGACTATTCCGCGTGCAATCGCGGTTTAGAAGATATTCGCGCCCGTGACGGATATGGGCGCGTTGGGCAGCAAGGGCAGCCCCGTGGACGCGGGGCATGAGGAGACGTTGATGGGCGCACGGATTGTTCCGCCGGTGGGCGGGGAGAGCTTCGATTTCGGCGGTCTCGGGGTCAATTGGAAGGTCGATGGCGTGGATACGGGCGAACGCTTTTCTATCGTTCATCATCCCATGGCCCCGCGCGCGTTGGCGGCCCCCCTGCACTACCACCACAACGAAGACGAATTCTCCTATGTGTTGAAGGGCACGCTGGGCGCGCTCCTGGGCGACGATGTCGTAACGGCCGGGCCCGGAACGTGGGTGTTCAAGCCTCGGGAGCAATGGCACACCTTCTGGAACGCCGGAGACACGCCCTGCGAGATCATCGAGATCATTTCGCCCGCGGGTTTCGAGAACTTCTTCCGAGAGGTCGCCGCGGCCTGGGGCGACGTGGCGAAGTTTCAGGAAATCAACCAGAAGTACGCCCTCGACATGGACTTCGACAGCGTCCCCATGCTGTGTGAGCGCTTTAACGTGACTTTCCCGCAACTGTGAGGGTTGCGGGAAGGCGGGCGCGGCCTAGGGCGCCCGCTCCGCGGCAAAGACGCGGAGGAGCGGACGATGCCGCGCCTCCTCGCCGTCCCCGTGAATCTCGTTGAGCAACACGGCCACCGTGTTTTGGCCCACGTGGATATCCCGGATCCGCGTCTTGTGGTCCGTATCCATGGGCAAGGAGGTCACGTACTCGCCCTCGTCGGTCCAAAGCTCTACCCGGGGCGCCGCGTCCGAATCGCTGGGCGCGGCCATGACGATGACATAGGGCTCGCCGGGCACGAGGCGGTAGGTAAGCGCCGCGCCGTCGCCAGGATCGGCCGCGGGCAATTCGTGACGGACAGCGTGCTCCGGGTTGAAGACAAACGCCGCTTCTGGAATCATCCGGACGAGGATGCGCGATGTCGCGGGATCGTGGGAGAACCGTTCCACGCGGCCCCCGTCCTCCGGCGTAACCCGCAACACCCAGCCGTTTCCGGTGCGCCAGGCCGCGCCGTCCCGCGTGGCCCGGAGCTGGCCGCCGCTCGATAGGCCCTGGAGCGTGACGTAGAGTTCCGTCGTGTCGATGGACGGCGGGGTGTCCGGTTCGACGCGGCCCCCGTGTTGGTTCACGAAATAGGTCCGCGCCGCGGCCTGCACGGCCGGGAACGGGTTTCCGGACAGGTGGTCCCAATAGGCGGGCTCGAGGAAGTATTCGCGGCTGGCGGCGCGCATGTGCTCCGCCGTCGCGATGGCGGGCGGCCCGGCGAGGTAGGGGAGCCGGCCGTCCCCCCGGGCGCCGCGTGGATTCGCCGCCCGGGCCCATTCGCTCGCGGGTGGAAAAACGCCGGCGGCGCCGTCCCCGTGCAGCGCGTGCCACCATGCCGACACGGCCACCCGCTTCACCCGATCGAAAAGAGAGACGCCGCTCAGATCCTCGTCCTTCCAGCGGTGAACGTCCGGATACGGCGGCAGGGCGATGCTTTCCGCTGTGTACGGCAGGCGCGCCAAGAGGACGTCGCCGCCGCCCCAGCGCGCGCCCACAACGGGCAGCTCCTGAACAAGAAGGCCGCCGCTAACGTGGTCCGTGTACGCCGCTTTCAGGTGATCCTCGGCGAACACCGCGACATGGTCGCCGGAGTCGGAGGGCATGAGCCGGTCCGATGGGAGAAGGCGGCCCCCGAAATCGGCCAAGGGGACATCGCCCAGATGGCGATAGGCGAAGGCGGGGGAGTCTTCCACGTGGGGTTCGGCGGCATTCTCCGCGTGGGGCTCGGCGGAGTCTTCCGCGTGGTGCTCGGCGGAATTCTCCGCCTGGGCTCGCCATGGGCGGAACACGCTTTCGGCGTTGGCGCCGCCGGGATCGCCGTTCGGGCCGTCATTGGGCGTCCGGTCCGCCGTGTATAGGGAGCCAAGCAACAGAAACAGGGCGCCGAGGCCGATTGCGCGTAGTGGCATGGGATTGTCCTTTCGGGTGGCCGTCGCCAGAGATACGGTAGTATGATCGCAACGCTTGCCATTGTCTATACCACTCAGTGAGTAATAGTTCCGGAACGGGCCGGAATCGAGGCAATACCGCCGCAAAACCGTAGGCTTTCCCGTGGCCGCAGTCGCCGGGTTAGGATGCTTCCTTGATTCGTTTACATTCCGAGGCCTTTCGGATCACCCTAATTCGAAAGGGGAAAGTGACTGCTTTCAACGGCTAGGACGACCTTGTGATTGTTCATAAACTTGATGAACGCGATGCGCGCCAATCGATCGCAAAAGTCCCCCTTTGAAGAGGGATTTAGGGGGATGTAGCCCGGCATTCGTAGCTTAAGCCGGCGATTGGGACGTGGGAATCCCATGGACTTCCGGCGGGGCCGGTGGTATATTCCGGGGAATCCTGGCGGCGCGTGGCGTTGCGTCGATAAGCAAGCCTTATCGACTGAATAAGAAGAATCGCTTTGCCTTATGAGGTGCGCCAACGGTACACTGACGGACAAATTCGGCGCGCCGGAGAAACCCGGAGCAGAAACGTGTCACGGCAACATGGGGAGATTGACCATGAGCAATACAGACAAGCCCAAACACACCCTGACCAGCGCGGACGGCTGCCCCGTAGCCGACAATCAAAACTCGATCACGGCGGGCCCCCGCGGCCCCTTGCTCATGCAGGACATCAACCTGCTGGAGCAAATGCAGCACTTCAACCGGGAGCGCATTCCGGAGCGCGTGGTCCATGCGAAGGGCTCCGGCGCCTACGGCACGTTCACGGTTACGAACGACGTCACCAAGTACACCAAGGCCAAGTTCCTGGAAAAGGTGGGCAAGCAGACGGAGTTGTTCCTCCGCTTCTCCACCGTGGCGGGCGAGCGCGGCGCCGCCGACGCGGAACGCGATGTGCGCGGCTTCGCCATCAAGTTCTACACGGAAGAAGGCAACTGGGACATGGTGGGCAACAACACGCCCGTCTTCTTCGTCCGCGACCCCTACAAGTTCCAGCAGTTCATCCACACCCAGAAGCGGCACCCCAAGCACAACATGCGCGACATGAACATGCAGTGGGATTTCTGGTCTCTCTGCCCCGAGTCGCTGCATCAGGTGACCATCCTGTTCTCCGACCGCGGCATCCCCCGGACGCTGCGGAACATGAACGGCTACGGCAGCCACACGTACAGCCTCATCAACGCCAACAATGAGCGCGTGTGGTGCAAGTTCCACTTCAAGACCAAGCAGGGCATCGACACCATGACCGACGCCGAGTCCGCCGAACTCATCGGCAAGGACCGCGAGTCCCACCAGCGGGACCTGTTCAACAGCATCGAACAGGGCAATTACCCGAAGTGGACCTTCTACATCCAGGTCATGACGGACGAGCAAGCCAAGAACTTCCGCTGGAATCCCTTCGATCTGACGAAGGTCTGGCCCCACGCCGACTTCCCCCTCATCGAAGTGGGCGAGATGGAGCTGAACCGCAATCCCGAGAACTACTTCGCCGAGGTCGAGCAGTCCTCCTTCAGCCCCAGCGCCACGGTGCCCGGCATTAGCTGGAGCCCGGACAAGATGCTCCAGGCCCGGCTCATGAGCTACGCCGACACCCACCGCTACCGCGTCGGCAACAACTACCACCAGCTCCCCGTCAACCGGCCCCGCTGCCCCGTCATGAACTACCAGCGGGACGGGCAGATGGCCCTCAACGAGCACGGCGGCGCGCCGAACTACTACCCGAACAGCTACGAGGACGCGCCCAAGGACAACCCGGCCTACAAAGAGCCGCCCCTGCCCCTCGGCGACGTCGCCGTGGACCGCTACGACTCCCGCGAAGGCCACGACGACTACACCCAGGCTGGCGACCTGTACCGGCTCATGACCCCCGAGCAGCAGGACCGGCTCCACAAGGCCATCGCCGGCGCCCTCGGCCAGGCGCGGCAAGACATCCAGATGCGCCAGCTCTGCCACTTCTTCCGCGCCGACCCCGCCTACGGCCAAGGCGTCGCGGAAGCGCTGGGCGTCGACCTGAAAGAAATGGGCATCGACCCCGCCCAACTCGAGGCCGCGCCCAAGTAGCCTCCGCGTCCCCAACATCCCTTCCCCAAGCGGCCCGCGCCCAACCCGGCGCGGGCCGCTGTTCATTTGCGCGGGACCGGGCGGCCGGGGGAGGCGATCTGTCCGCTTCGCCGCTCAGTGCTCTCCGGTCTCGGGTTTGCGGCCTTTGACGGCCCAGTAGGTCCCGCTCACGAAGTAGAGGATCGCGAGGAGGGGCAGCCATGTGCGCATGAGCGCGAAGCGTTCGTTGTAGAGTTCGAGACCGCCAAGGAACACCCAGACGGGGATGGTCAGGGACGCGATCAGGGACAGGAGCGCGATGGCCCCGGCTGCCCACCAGAAGGGGGGCTGGCCGCTGAACATGGACGGGGGCGGCCCTGGGCTGTCCGACGCGGCCCGAGGTTGTTCGGTAGCTTCTGGCGGCAGGTTCGCGTCCCGCGCGCCGGCCATGGCGGAGAAGGCGATGTAGAGCACGGCGGTGATCATGGATACGGGGATGAAGAGAAAGAAGAGGTGGAGCGGCAAGAGGTAGGCCGCAACCAGCGCGAGCGCCCAGCTCGCGAGGGCGGGCCAACTGAAGGCGAGGTTCTTTCGGCTCACCCAGTAGCGTTGAAAGCCAATCCGGGGAAAGATCCAGTGTTCTGTAAATACGATAGCGCCGATGGGGACCAGGAGGAGGCCGTACAATCCCACGAAACCCAGCAAGCGTGTGAAGACGAAGGGCGAGCAAGCGATCAGCGTGGTGATGGCGCCAACGGCGAGGGTGACTTTCCACCGGGGCCAATTTGGCGTGATCGCCTGAAAAGCGAGCCCGGCGCGGTATAGCGTGGGGTTCGAAGTGGTCCAGCCCGCGATGACCACGGCAAGGATGCCCGCCGCGCCGACAGCCTGCCAGGCCACTTCGCCGGCGTCGAGTTCGATGAGCGGAGTCTGCAGCGCGAGGGCCGCCATGGCGCCCATGATCCCTGCGCAGATCCAGGCGAGGTAATGGCCAAGATACATGCCAAAGGACGAATAGAGGCCGTACCAATGGGACTTGGCGTAGCGTAACAAGGCCATGTCCGAGAGGCCGCCGTGCATCGCCAAGTTGCAGATCCAGGCGAAGGCCGTCACATGCCAAAAGCCCAAGCCCGCCCCTTCGGCGGGGACGCCCGTCCAGATGAGTTCATGAGACACGGCGAGGAAATCGCCCCAGCTTGCGATGGCGGTCACTTGGGTGGAATGTCCGGCGAGGAAGGGCAATGTCGCCACGCCGCCGGCTATGAACATCAGGAACATCCACGGAGAACAGACGGACGCGAACCGGGCCAGGCTCCTAAAACCAAGAATCGCCACGGTCACCACAACAGCGCCCACGATGACGGTCGTCATCACGAACCAGACGTTATCGGGCAGCCAACCGGTGCTAGGCGGTATGTCGAGGGGCGTTAGCGCGTTTAGGGGGATGCGCACGGCCGAAGCGGACACGGTGATCATGGCCCCCGCCAAGATGCAAAACAGGACTGCGTTCACGACATTGTAGATGGCGGTTACGGCGGGCCCCGCAATCTTCCGCAGATACCAATACAAGGTTAGCCGCGTTTGGACTGCGATGGGCGCGCATATGAAGGTCCACGTTAGCACGGCCAAGGCGTTGCCAATGACCAGCCCGGCAAGCACGTCCATCACGGACGCGCCCCACATGACAAAGGACGCGCCGATGACGAACTCCGTGCCCGCCGTATGCTCGCCCGCGTAGGCGCCGGCGAAATAGCGGCCAGGCTGAAGCCGGTCGTCCGACACGGGCTCCCGATCGAACTCGTACAGTTTGTCCAACGCTGCAATGGTTGTGGATTCAGCTTGCTCGGCCAACGTTTTTCCCTCCTCCGTATTCGTCGGGCGCGGCCGCCGTGACAGCGAAACGTGACGGATCCGTCATCGCGTTTCCAAGGCTGGGGACCGCGTCAGGCCCGATGCTCCGCAAGAAACCTCTGCCGCCAGGGCCTCAGCCGCCCAGCGTGACTTGGCCCGCGGCGCCTTGGCGTTCGCGCGCCGCCTTTTCCGAATACCCGCTCTCGCGGAAGGCGATGACTGGGTCCGGATCAAGGCCCATCTCGATGCGGACCCGCGCCAGCAACGGCCGCACATCCGCCTGATAGGCGTCCTGTAGAATCTCTTCGGCCCGGACCACGTCGCCGTTGTTTTGCGCATCGGTCAACGCGGCGCGATCCACCAGCAACGCTTTTGCGTATTGCGTCTGACACGCCACCACGGACTGAATCATCTCTTCGATCTTCGGTTTGATGTTGTGGCTCTGGTCGAGCATGTACGCTATATCGCTCCGTGTCCCGGGATCGTCCTCCGCCGCGGCGAGTTCGTTGTAAATCAAAAACATCTGGTAGGGATTGAAGCTTGCCACGCTTACATCGTCGTCGGCGTACTTCTTGTCGTTCAGATGGAAGCCGCCGAGCTTGCCTTCATCGATGAGGAACGCGACGATATGCTCGATGTTCGCGCCCAGGGGATGGTGCCCCAAGTCGACCAGCACCTGCGCCTGCTCGCCGAGGCGCTGGGCGGCGCTGTACGCCATGCCCCAGTCGGCCAGGTCAGTGTGGTACCAGGCGGGCTCGAAGAGCTTGTATTCGAGAAGCATGCGCATTCCACCGGGCATAGCATCGTAGACGGTCCCGAGGCCTTCGAGCATGTATCCCTTGCGCCGCCGAAAATCGCCTTGGCCGGGATAGTTCGTGCCGTCGGCGAACCAGAGGCTGAGAAGGTTCGAATTTACGGCCTTCCCGATCTCGACGCACTCCGAAATCTGATCGACGGCCTTGCGCCTGATGGCGGGGTTCTCGTTCGTGAGGCTGCCGAGTTTGTAGTCCTGGTCCTGAAACACGTTCGGGTTGATGGCGCCGATGCGCAGGCCCTGCTCGCGCGCACTATCACCGAGGGCCTTGAAGTCCTCGACCTTGTCCCACGGAATGTGAACAGCCACCGATGGCGCAACGCCCGTGTACTTGTGGACCACGCCCGCGTCTTCAATGCGCTCGTAGGCGTTGCGGGGAACCCCGGGCTGCCGGAACACGCCGAAGCGCGTGCCGCTGTCGCCGTAGCCCCATGATGGCGTTTCGATGTGGTGATTCTTGATCCGCTCCTTAACCCGGCCCAGATTGCCGAATTGGCTTTCGAGCGCCTTAACGGCGAATTCAAGGGTGTTCGGATCAGTGCGTTTCATGGCCCCTCCTCAATGCCTTGCCGCCCGGCGTCCATTCAACGTAAGAGATAGCGCTTCCTGGTTTATCGCCCGGATATTACTCGGAAAACGCTCTATTATGAAGGGATTGCCGCCGAGAGTACATCTACGCCTGAGAAGATGGATGCGTGGCGGCGCGGCGGGCTTGACAGCGGGGGGCTTGGGGGAGTATCAGAAGGCGCGGCGGCGCTGGGAGAGGCATGGGCCTTTCCGGCCGCGCTTCAATGGCGGCGCCGGACTTTTGGCGACCGGTTTGGGCGGCCGCCGCGTTCAATCATCGTTGGGGAGGAGGATCGAAATGCCGTCCATGGGGGCGCCCGCATTGCAGGATTGTCTCGCTTTCGCCACGGAAACGGCGTGGCAGGCGGGGCAGCTTACGTTGGGCTATTTTCAAACGGGGGTGCGGCCGGATCAGAAGGCCGACGATTCGCCCGTCACCATCGCGGACCGCAAGGCCGAGGAGCTGATCCGGGGCCGCATCGAGAAGACGTTTCCGGGCCACGGGCTGGTGGGCGAGGAGTATGGCGAGACTCAGGGAGACCGGCCGTACCGTTGGATCATCGATCCCATTGACGGGACGCGATCCTTCGTGCGGGGCGTGCCCTTGTACGCCGTGCTGATCGGCTACGAGGTCAAGGGCGAGGTGCAGGCGGGGGTCGCGTATTTCCCGGCTCTGGGTGAAATGCTCGCGGCGGCCAAGGGGGGCGGCTGTTGGTGGAATGGACGGCCCGCCCGCGTGTCGGACACGGCGCGCCTGCGGGACGGGGTCATGGCCCATGCCGACGCCGCGTCCTTCGAGCGCCATGGCAAGGGGGAGGCGTGGCGCCGGTTTCAAGAGGTTGGCGGCTATCGCGCGGGCTGGTGCGACGCCTACGCCTATCTCCTTGTGGCCACGGGCCGGGCGGAAGTGGCGCTGGATCCCATCATGAGCGTGTGGGACTGCGCGCCTTTTGGCGTGATTCTTCCGGAAGCGGGCGGCTACTTTGGGAATTGGCGCGGCGAGGCCACGATCCACGGCGGGGAAGGCCTCGCCACGACGCACCATCTATTGCCCGAGGTGTTGGACATCATCCAGGGTTGAGCCTGCGCGGGCGGGTCAGGCGTAGCGCGCGGCGCGGAATTGCTTGGGCTCGATGTTGTGCTTCTTCACGCGCAGCCCCATGATGCGCTCCGTGATGCCCAGGGCGTTGGCGGCCTTGGCCTTGTTGCCCCGCGCGTTCTTCAGCGCCTCGATGATCATCTCCCGCTCCACGTTGTCCAGCGTCGCGTCCAGCGTGTCTTTCATGATGGTGCCGGTGGCTTCCGCCGTCTGCAGCGTGGGGGGGAGGTGGTGGCCATGGACGACTTCGTCGTTCGTGAGGACGACGGCCCGCTCGATGACGTTCTCCAGCTCGCGGACGTTTCCCGGCCAGTGGTAGCTGGTGAGCATGTCGATGGCCGGCGTGGAGATCCGCTTCACGTCCTTCTGGTTCTGTTTGCTGTATTTCTCGACGAAGAAGTTGGCGAGCTCCAGCACATCCGTGCGCCGTTCCCGGAGGGGCGGAATGTGAATGGGGAAGACGTTGAGGCGGTAGTAGAGGTCCTGGCGGAAGGTCTCTTCCCGGGTCAGCTCTTCCAGGTCCCGGTTCGTCGCGGCGATGACGCGCACGTCCGTGCGGATGGTCGCCGTGCCGCCAACGCGTTCGAACTCCCGCTCTTGGAGCACCCGCAAGAGATGCACCTGGACCTGGGGCGCCAGATCGCCGATCTCGTCGAGGAAGATGGTGCCGCCATTGGCCAGTTCGAAGCGGCCTTTCCGTTGGTTCACCGCGCCGGTGAACGCGCCTTTCTCGTGGCCGAACAGTTCGCTTTCGATAACCGTCGCGGGCAGCGCCGCGCAGTTGACCTTGATGAAGGGCCGGTTCGCCCGCTGACTGTTGTAGTGGATGGCGTGGGCCACCAGCTCCTTGCCGACGCCGCTTTCGCCGCGGATTAGCACGGTCGTGTCGCTCTTGGCCACTTGGGCGATGAGGTCGTAGACCTGTTGCATGGGATTCGAGCGCCCGATGATGTTCGAGGGCTGGAAGCGGGTCTCCAGTTCGTGTTGCAGCCGGGCGTTCTCGGTGAGGAGCCGTTGCCGCTCTTCCATGGCCTCCTGCCGCAACCGGACGGCTTGCGCGATCAATGAAGCGATGATGGAAAGGAGGCGCACATCCTCCTCCAGGGCCACGCTCTCCGCGAACAAGCGGTCCACGCTTAACGCGCCGATGGTCTCATTGCCTATCTTGATGGGCACGCAGATGAAGGAAATGCTGTCCTTGCTGAGCTTCTCCCGCGCGCCCGTGCGGTCGAGGAACAAGGGGTCGTCGGATATCCGGGGGACCACCACCGGCCGTCCGGTCTGGACCACCCGGCCCGTCACGCCCTCGCCCGGACGGTAGCGGCCCCGTTCTTGCTGGCTCGACGACAGGCCGTGCGCCGTCTCGATGTACAGTTCGCCGGTCTCCCGGTTGTATAGCGTCAACGTCCCCCGCACCATGCCCGTGTGCTTGGCGATGGCCTTGAGCACGGCGCCGACTTCGTCCCGCAAGTCCATGCTGCGGTCGAGGGTCTGGCTTATTTCAAATAAAAGCGATAATTCCGATACTTCTTTGCGGACTTGAGGCTCTTGATGCTGAGATTCCAAGCTGTTCACGTGTGTTGTTTCCATGCTTTAGACGGTTCTGTTGGGTTGCGTTGGTGGATCTTACCATACGGTAAGGTGGAAACGCCATTTTTGCGCTTCTGTATTCCCCGGGGAGTCCATTGCCGGGTTGCGCCTGCTCCCGGCTTTTGGATACTCTGCCCGGCGCAAATACTGAAGCGTTTAACGGAAGATTCCACCAAGAGGGAGTCAAGATGGAGATCAAACGGCGAGATTTTCTCAAGGCGGCCGTGGCGGGGAGCGCCGCCCTGGGGTTGCACTCGCGGGGCGCCCGCGCGCAAGAGGACAACGGCGAGACCATCAACGTGCTCGTGTGGGACGAGCAGCAGGACCTTCAGATCGACAGCGGCGCGTATGAAGACTACATCGGCAACACCATCGCCGCGGATCTCGCGGAACAGCCTGGCCTGGAAGTCGTCAGCGCCAACATCGACGAGGATGAGCAGGGCCTATCCGATGAACGCATCGAGGCGGCGGACGTCATCTTCTGGTGGGGGCACGTGCGGCACGGAGAGGTCGACGACGAGCGCGTGGCCAAGGTCGTGGAGAAGGTCCGCGCCGGCAATGCGGGATTCGTGGGGCTCCACTCGGCCCACTTCGCCAAGCCCTTCACTCAGCTCATGGGCACGCGCTGCGGTTTCCGCCGCGTGGACGCGGGCGGCGCCGACGGCTTCCGTCAACACTGCGTGATCACGAATCCAGCTCATCCGTTGGTGGAAGGCGTGAGCAATTTCGAAGTGCCTCAGACCGAGATCTACGCCGAACCCTTCGAGGTCCCCATGCCCGAAGGCATTCCCATGTACGGCTACTGGGAAGAAACGGGCGAAGCCTTCCCCGAGTTGTGCTTCTGGACCGTGGGTCCCGATGGCGTCCCCGACAGCGCCGGGCAGATCGAAGGAGGCAAGGTGGTCTACCTGCGCCTGGGCCACGAGACGTTCCCCATCTTCCAACAGGAAGAAGTGGCGCAGATCCTGCGCAACGCGGCCCGCTTCGCCGCGCCCTCCGCTTAACCCGTAAGCCCTGTCAAGAGCCCCCTGCCCCGGTTCGCCCGGGCCCGGGGGCTCTTTCCCTTCCGCTGGTCCGTCACTTTCACCTGCCTAGGTAGAGATCCCGTCCCTTGACCAACGCGGCGATCTTGCCGTCGGCGACGTTTCGTTTGTTCATCCAGAAGCCGCAGTCGGGGTGAACCCACGTGATGCGTTCGGCGCCCACGTGAGACGCCGCTTCCTCGATGCGCCGCGCCACGGTTTCGGGGGATTCAATGGTGTTCGCCTTGATGTCGATGACGCCCACGCCGATGCCGATGCGGGGATCCAACCCATCCCGGAACGCGGCCAGTTCGCCGTAGCCCCGGAAGGCGAACTCCATGACGACGTGGTCGCAGTGGAGTTTGTTCAGGAGGCCCAGCAGCTTGTCCCAGTGCCCCTTCTGAATGGATTGCCCGCCGTAGTTGCCGAAACAGAGGTGGACGCCCTTCTCCTTAGCCTGTGTGGCGGCGTCGAGGACCACGTTAATGGCGTCCGCCGCCCAGTCCGCCTCATCGGGATGCCCGGTGACGTTGGCCTCGTCGATTTGGAGCACTTCCGGGTCGATCTCCGCCGCCTGTTTCGCGAGCACGCCCGCGATGGCCATGGCCAGTTCGGGCCGCCCCGCGTAGTGTTTGTCGAGGAGGGTCTTGCAGAGCATGTGCGGCCCGGTCATGGTGAATTTCAGCGGCTTGTCCGTGCAGGCCCGGGCGCGGCGGTAATCCCGGGGTAGGTCGAGGACGCCCTCGTCCAGCGGACCTTCCACGACGCCCGCCGGCGCCGTGCGGAAACCCATCCCTTCCTGGCGGCTGAATTCCTGCCCTTCCAGGCGGGTGACGGCGTTGCGGATGCCCGCCATGGGGCGGACGAAGTATTCGATCATGCCGTTGGTTTCGGGATGGTTCACGTCCCAGCGGTACAGTTCGCCGTCGACGACGGCGTCGATCCCCGCCAATTCCTGGGTCTGGAACACGACCTTGGTGGCGTCGATGAGTCCTTGGGTGGAGGGGAGGGCGAGAAGCCATTCGGGGACCGGATACGATCCCACGAGGGTGGCGCGTATGCTTGGGTCAGCCATGTTGACGGTTCTCCGTGTCCGCGTGTAAAGGGAAGCAGCGGCCTCAGTTGTTGTCATCGCCCGGCCGCCAGGGTTCGGGGCCGTCTTCCACGGGTTCCAGGAATTTCGCGTCCACTTCTTCGTACCACGCGTGCAATTTGGCGCGCATTTCGGCGACTCGCTCGGGATGTTCCCGCGCTACGTCGTGCTGTTCTTCAAGATCCTCTTCGACGTTGTAGAGGTGGACGCTGCCGTCCTCGTAGCGTTCGATGAGCTTCCAGGGGCCCATGCGGATGGCGCCGCCGGGGAAGCCGCCCTGGTTGGAGTAATGGGGATAGTGCCAGTACAGGGCTTCCCGCTCATGGATGGGACCTTCGTCGCCAGTGAACAAAGGCGCCATGGAGACCCCGTCGAGATGCTGCTCCGGCCGGAGCGGCAAGCCGGCCGCTTCGAGCAAGCCGGGATAGAAGTCCGTGTTCATCGTCGGCGTGTCCGACGTGGAGCCCGCTTCAATGGCGGCCGGCCAACGGGCGATGACGGGGTTCCGCAGGCCGCCTTCGTAGAGCCAACCCTTGCCGCCGCGGAGGGGCAGGTTCGAGGTGGGGTGGCCTTCGCTCGTGGCGAGGCCGCCGTCATCGGACGTGAAGATCACGATGGTGTTCTCGTCCAGGCCCAGCGCCTCCAGTTCATCGAGAACCACGCCGACGGCCCGGTCCATGGACTCGACCATGGCGGCGTACACAGGGTGGCTTTGGAGGATGCGGACGCGCCGGGGATTGTCCGTGGGCCAAACCTGTTCTTCTTCGCCAAAGGCTTCCTGATCGTCCAAGCCCAGTGCTTCCGCTTTCGCCTCGTATTTCTCCACCAGTTCTGGCGGCGCCTGCAGGGGCGTGTGCACTTGATAGAAGGAAAGATAGGCGAAGAAGGGGGCGTTCCCGCGACCGCGGAGGAACTCCACGGTCTCCTGGGCGAGCCGGTCAGTGAGGAACTCGCCCTCCGGCCCGTCCTCCAGGCGCGGATTGTTGTAGGGGGAGAAGTAGCCGCCTCCGCCATGAGCCGCGGGCGAACCGGCGGTCCACCCGCCTATATTGATGTCGAAGCCCTGGTTCTCGGGCCAGTATTCGGGATCGTCGCCGAGGTGCCATTTGCCGGCGAAGTAGGTGGCGTAGCCGCCCTCGCGGAAGGCCTCGGCGAGGGTGAACTCTTCCACGGGCATGTAGCAGTTCATGTCGGCCGGGCGGAAACGCTCCACGCGCACGCCGCAGAACCAGTTGGTCGCGTCGTGGCGGGAAGGGTACTTTCCGGTCATGACGCTGAACCGTGTGGGCGAGCATACCGGGTTCGAGCCATAAGCCTGCGTGAACTTCATGCCTTCTTCGGCCAAGGCGTCGATGTTTGGGGTTTCGTAGAATGTATCGGGATTGTACGCGCCCAGGTCCATCATTCCCAGATCATCGGCAATGATGAATAACACATTGGGACGTTCTGCTTGTCCGGCGGTCTCTCCGTACGCGGCGCCGCCCGTTCCCAGGGTCAACAGTGCGACCCAGCAGGCCCTCTTCACGTTTTCGAACATGAAAATCTCCCTCCTCGCTGTTCTTCCACCCGGCCGGCGGCCGTCCGTGGTCATTGTCGGTTTTGCAGGGCCCCGGGTCAAGGGCCGCTCTGCCTGTTTCGGTTCACGGGGCTGCGCCCGGGGCGGGGAACCGGTATAATGGCCCGGCTCATGGACCGCCGAGTCCTGGGCGCCAACCAACAGGAAATCCGGAGCAACAATTCAGAACGAGGGAAGGTGTATCACATGATGCGTTGGAAGTATGCAGCGGTCTCCGCGTTTGCGCTGGCGTTCGTTCTTGGCTTAGGTCTCGCCGCGGCGCCCGCCCACGCCGTGCTCGAAGACGGCCAGGCCCCGAACACGCTCACCGAGGAGCAAGAAGCCGAAGGCTGGCGTCTGCTCTTTGACGGCGAGGACCCCGCGCGGCATTGGCGCGGTTACAACCGGGACGACTTGCCCGCGGGCTGGCAGGTGGACGAAGACGGCTGGCTCGTCCTGGCCGACACGGACGCGGGCGGCGACATCATCACCCTTGAGGAGTTCGATGACTTCGACCTGTTCATGGAGTGGAAGATCTCGGACGGCGGCAACTCGGGCATCTTCTATTTCGCCCAGGAAGTCAGCGGCAGCATCTGGCACAGCGCGCCCGAGTATCAGATCCTCGACAACGACCCCGACACAAACCCCATTCAAGCCGCTGGCGCGTTGTATGACCTTGTGGGCCCGGAAGAAGACGTGACCAACCCGGCCGGCGAGATTAACACGGCCCGCATCATCAAGAACGGCAGCCAACTCGAGCACTACATGAACGGCGAGCTGCTGCTGAGCATCGAGGTCCATGGCGACACCTGGAACCACCTCGTCGAGAACAGCAAGTTCGACGAGCATCCCTTCGCCGAGACCGATGAAGGACACATCGGCCTTCAGGACCACGGCGATTGGGTCGCGTACCGCAGCATCATGATCCGCGAGTTGGACGAGGAGTAACCCGGCCTTCGAAGCGGCCGCTACACTGGTTATCGGCGCGGTGGACCTGTCTGGCCATGGGCCAGGCGGGTTCGCCGCGCTTTTTTGACAAGTTCGAGCCGGTTGTGGTTAGGTGGACCCACAACATACGTCAAAAGAGAAGTAGCAGTATGGAAGCGAAAGGGAGATTCATGAGGGTTGCAACACATACATTTCGGCGGAGCGTTGGGGCGATGGCGGTTTTGGCTGGCGCCGTGGTGATGGGGGCGCCCGCGTGCGCCAACATCCTGGAGGCGGACCCGCCGGTCAACACGCTCACGCCCCAGCAGGAAGCCGCCGGTTGGCGTCTCTTGTTCGATGGCGAGAATCCGGAGACGCATTGGCGGGGCTACAACCAGGACGAGCTTCCCGGGGGGTGGCAGGTGATTGAAGACGGCTGGC
>SLHB01000283.1 GCA_007136375.1 Candidatus Hydrogenedentota bacterium | reverse complement strand
TTCTCAGGCATTAATCGTCCTCTCACTTACCCATATCCTGCCGGTGGGCCATTCCCACGGCAGCATTGATGAACCGCCCGCGTCCGCGGATCGTCCCGCGAACAAGAGGCTCAATGGACGGCCTCCCAGTCGGCTCCGGTTCCAGTCTGCGCTTCCAAGGGCACATCCAACTCCGTCACGTTCTCCATGACGTCCTTCATGTATTCAGCCACGCTCTCGGACTGGTCCGGAGGGCAATCCACGAGCAGTTCATCGTGGACTTGCACCAGCATACGGGCGCCGAAGCGTTCCTTCAGAGGTTGATGCAGGCGAAGCATGGCGAGCTTGATGAGGTCCGCCGCGCTGCCTTGAACCGGCGTGTTGATGGCCGCGCGCTCGGCGCCGGCCTGCACGTTGCGGTTGCCGCTCGTCAGCTCGGGCACGTAACGCCGCCTGCCCAGCAGCGTCGTCACATAACCGTCGGTCTTACCCCGCTCGACGGTGGTTTCGATCCACTCGCGGACCCCCGGGTACTCTTCGAAATACTGCGCGATAAACTGATTGGCCTCGGATGCGGAGATGCGCAGGTTTCGGGCCAGGCCATAGGCGCTGATCCCATACATCACGCCGAAGTTGACAGCCTTCGCCTGGCGGCGCATGTCCGCCGTCACGGCGCTGGCCTCCACCTTGAAGACGCGGGCCGCGGTGTCCCGATGAATATCGGCCTGTTGGGCAAACGCTTCCTTCAGACGTTGATCCCCCGAAAGATGAGCCATGACGCGCAGTTCAATTTGAGAGTAGTCCGCCGAGACGAAGCGCCGTTCTGGATGGCCAGGGACGAAGCCCTTGCGGATGCGGCGTCCGAACTCGGTGCGGACGGGAATGTTTTGCAAATTGGGGTCGCTGCTAGAAAGACGGCCGGTGGCGGCGACAGCTTGATTAAAGGACGTGTGAATCCGCCCCGTTTCGGGGTGAACCAGTTTTGGAAGCGCCTCGACATAGGTGCTGCGCAGTTTATCCAACATCCGGTATTCAAGCAACAGTTCCGGAAGGGGATGTTCCCGCGCCAACTCCTCCAATACTTCGACGTCCGTCGAATAGCCCGTCTTGGTCTTGCGTATCGGTTTGAGCCCAAGCTTCCCGAACAAGATCTCTTGAAGCTGCTTGGGGGAATTAATCTGAAAAGGCTCGCCCGCGTGCCCGTGTATACTGGATTCGAGGGCGTCCAGCCGGGTCCGAAGCTCCTTGTGAAGATCAGCGAAGACGGTTTCGTCAATCGCCACCCCCGCCATCTCCATATCCGCAAGCACGCGCAACAACGGAAGCTCGACGCTGTGGCAGAGTTCCTCGACGCCGCGATCCCGCATGGCCGGCGCGAAGAGCTTATTCAGCCGCCACGCAATGTCCGCATCTTCACAGGCATAGTCGAGCGCCTGATCAAGGGGGACTTTATCGAAGGTGACAGCTTTGGATCCCTTTCCGATGACGCTTGAGATGGGGATCAGCTTGCGCTTGAGGTAGTGAAGACTAACTTCATTGAGATTATGCCGCACCCGGGACGGGTCTGTCAAATACGAAGCGATCATAGTGTCCATCGCAATCGAAGGAAGATCAATTCCCTGCCGACGTAGAACGATGAGGTCGTACTTGAGGTTGTGGCCGATCTTGCCAACGCGTTCATCCTCAAGCACCGGCCGCAGCATTGCCAGGGCCTTCTCTTTCGAGAGCCCCTCCACGCGGCGCGGCTCCCCCCCGGATTCTTCGTCCGGCGCCAACATGGCCTCCGAAGCGTGGCCCACCGGCAGGTACCAGCCGGTCCCCTCTTCCACGCTCATGGACACGCCCACAAGGCTCGCGAGCATCGGGCTGGTGTGCGTCGTCTCCGTGTCCACGGCGACGGCGCCCGTTTCACGGATACGCGCGATGGCGGCCTCCAACGCTTCCTCCGTGAGAATGAGCCGGTAGTCCAAGCGTTCCTTGGTCTCCGCCTCGGGAAGCAATTCCTCCGCGAGCGTGTGGAACTCCATCTGCTTGAAGAAACGGGCGGCCTTTGTTTCGTCCATGCCGCGGGCTTTACACGCGTCCAAGGACCAATCCACGGCCACGTCCGTATCGATGGTGACCAGGCGCCGGCTCAAGTAAGCGTCGTCTTGTCCCGCCTCCAAGCGCTCTTTCTGTTTACCCTTCAGTTCACCGAGATGGGCGAACAAGCCCTCAAGATTCCCGTACTTTTGGAGCAAGGTCCGGGCGGTTTTCTCGCCGATCCCCTTGATTCCCGGGACGTTGTCGGCGGTGTCGCCGATAAGCGCCATGGCGTCAATCACGCGGTTCGGCGGCACGCCGTACCGCTCTTCCACTTCGGCGGGCCCGTACCACATCCCCGCCGAACCCTTGAAGGGGTCATAAACCCGGATCCCGTTGGTGACGAGTTGGAGCATGTCCTTGTCGCCGGTCACGATCGCGACTTCCATGCCCTCGGCCGCGGCTTGGCGCGCGAGCGTGCCGATGACGTCGTCCGCCTCCACGTCCGGCGCGCGCAGGACGGGAATGCCAAAGACTTCGAGCAGTTCGTCGATGAGAGACAGTTGGGAAGCGAGGTCTTCCGGCATGGGCGGACGCGTCGCCTTGTACTGTTCGTAAAGGCTGTCGCGAAAAGTCTTGCCCGGCGCGTCAAAGACGGCGGCGATGTGGGAGGGCGCGTGCTCCCGCAGGACCTTCAGGAGGTTCCGGGCGAAGCCGTACACAGCGTTGACGGGCTGGCCAGCGGAAGTGGAGAGATTGGGGATGGCGAAGTAAGCGCGGTAGGCGAAGGCGGTTCCATCGAGGAGGTACAGTGTTTCAGCCATGGGGACTCCTTGCCGCCTCCTCGAGGACAATCCGGGCCGCTTTGGCGGACGCGCCCGCGGCGCCCATGCGCGCCCGGAGCCGCTTGTACGCGCCGAGCACGCGCTGGCGGGCGGGCGTATCGCCGATCAAGGGCAGCGCGGCTTCCAGCACCCGCTGGGGTGTGGCTTCATGCTGGACGAATTCGGGCACGATGCGTTCTTCCGCGAGGATATTGGCCAAGGCAATGTGGTCGACACGGACAAGCCGCTTGGCGATCCAATAACTGAGGGGTGAAATCTTGTATACCACAACCATGGGGACGGAAAACAGGGCCGTTTCTAGGGTGGCCGTTCCCGACGCCACCAAACAGAAGCGCGCGCCGTCCAAGAGTTCGTAGGTCTGCCCCGTCACGGTTTCGATGGGCAACGCCCCCGCCGCCTTGCGCACCTGCCGCTCGCGCGCCGCATCGACACAGGGCGCGACAAACCGGGCCCGCGGGTACACGGCCTGGATCCCCTGGGCCACGGCGCGCATCACGGGCATGTGCCGCTGTATCTCTTGCGCGCGGCTCCCAGGCATCAACCCAATCACCAAGCTGTCCCGGAAGCGGCCCTCCAACGGGACGGTCTCCAGATAGTCCAAGAGCGGGTGCCCCACGTACGCGCACGGAACCCCCGCTTCCTCGTACAGCCGCTCCTCGAAAGGCAAGACGACAAGCATCTTGTCGACAACTTTCCGGATGGTCTTGACCCGGCCCTGCTTCCACGCCCACACCTGTGGGCTAATATAGTACACTACGGGGATCCCGAGGGCCTTGGCCTTGGCCGCAAGACGGAGGTTGAAACCGGGGTAGTCGATGAGCACCAGACAGGACGGCGGCTCTTCCTCAAGGCGGCGCACGGCCTCGCGAAACACCTTGCGGATGTATCCCAGGGAGCGGATCACCTCGGTGAAGCCCATGATCCCCCGGCCGGCCAAGTCGCGGTGCAGCACCATGCCCGCCTCGGCCATCCGCGTTCCGCCGAATCCCTCGCAAACCGCGCGGGAGTCCAACCCATATATCGCCCGGACCAAGTTGCTTCCGTGAAGATCGCCGGAAGACTCCCCCGCTACCAGAAAGATGCGCGTCACGTGTGCTCCCGTATGGCCCCCATGACGTCTTGGACCAGCCGCAAGGCCGCGAGGCCGTCCTGTCCGGAGACGATGGGCGTCCGCCGGGTCCGCACGCAGTCGATGAACGACGCGAGTTCGCGTTTCAGCGGCTCTTCCTTGTCCACCGTCAACGCCTCCACGGAGATGAGGCTCATGGGATTCACGTCTGGAGGCGCAGGCCCCGGCGGCTTCCGGTACACCAGCACTTCCTGCTCGCTATAGTTCGTGGAGACATACGCGTCGGCCTCAAACACTCGGATCTTGCGCAGCTTTTCCAACGACACACGGCTGCACGTGAGATTCGCGACGCAGCCCGACGAGAAGCGCAGCCGCGCATTCGCGATGTCCGGCGTCTCCGAGAAGACGGCGACGCCCGCCGCGTCCACGGAAACAACATCGCCGGGGGCCAGGGCCCGCACAATCTCTAGGTCGTGAATCATCAGATCGTGGACCACGCTCACGTCATGGCCCCGCCGCGCATAGGGACTGAGGCGGTGGCATTCGATGAACCGGGGCGCGGTCACGGCGCGGAGGAGGGCTTCAACGGCGCCGTTGAACCGCTCCACATGGCCCACCTGCAAGACCCTTCCCCGCGCGTCCGCCA
>SLHB01000421.1 GCA_007136375.1 Candidatus Hydrogenedentota bacterium | reverse complement strand
GTGATGCATAACTAAATGCGTGAAAGACGCGGGCGCGCCTTGGCGCATGGGAGCGACGACGGGAGGGCGTTCGGCTGAACTGGGAGTTGTTGCGCAAGGCGGCGGCGCAGGGCCGCGTGCAGTGGCGTCAGCACGCTTTCGAACGGCTTATCGAGCGCGGCGTCACGCGCGCCGAGGTATTGCGGGCCGTAACCGACGGGGAGATCATCGAAACATACGCTGGGGATCGTCTCTACCCAAGTTGCCTGATGCTGCGGGTGGGCGAGGCGCCGCTTCATGTGGTCGCCGCTCTTGACCAAGATGCAGGTGTCTGTTACATCATTACGGCGTACCGGCCGGACCATGAACATTTCGAACCGGATTTTCGCACAAGGAGGAAACGGCAATGACGCAGCACTCTGGACGTTGTCCCCTGTGCGAGGGAGAGAAGGCGCCCGGCGTCACCACGTTTGCTGTCGATCTCGGGCACGGCGTCGTGATGGTGCGGCGGGTGCCCGCGCAGGTTTGCGCGTTGTGCGGCGAAGCTTGGTTGGATGACGCGGTGACCCAGAAGCTTGAAGCTATCGTCGACCGCGCCCGCGAGGCCCAGGCCATGGTCGAAGTCACCGACTGGCCCGATGTCGCTTGACGGAACAAGGGGTCAGGAGCCGAGAGGCGAGAAACCCTGGAACCGGGAATACACGCCCTACGGCGGACGTCACCGGGGCAGCGTCGGCCCGAGCCGCTTCATGTTCACCGGCCGGATGCGGCAAGAAAGGCCCAAGGAACGGCCTTCAGTGGGGACATTATCAAAGCGTCGCGACAAGGCCGCGGTCGTTCTTGACAATTTTGGCGGGGATCCGCTACGATTCCGCCAGTTGTTGCCGGATAGCCAAACGGTAAGGCGCCTGGCTCTGAACCAGGAGATTCCAGGTTCGAATCCTGGTCCGGCAGCCATCCATAAGTCCTTCCGAAGCAAACACTTATGGTTGTTTGCCCGCCTACGGCGGCGCGGCTTAGACCCTTGCTGAAAGTGTCTTCTTGAAGACATTCAATAGGGTGACCGCGCCATGCCAGCCAAGAAGAATCCCGCTATCCCCCGAGATGTGTAACGTTTTGCAGGACGGGTGTGTCAGCCGTCGGCGGGCGTGAGCGGCGCGCTGCCCCGGAGGCGCTTCACGCAAGCTGTAAGGGTTTCGAGGACGGCGTCGATCTGGGCTTCGGTGTTGCCCCACCCGAAACTGAAGCGCAGGGCGGATTGGGCTTCGGCGTGGGTCAGGCCCATCGCGAGCAGGACGTGGGAGGGATCCAGGGAGCCGGAGGCGCAGGCGGCGCCGCTGGACGCGGCTATTCCTTGGGCGTCGAGGGCCATGAGCAGGGATTCGCCTTCGACGCCAGGGAATCGGGCGTTCAGGATGTGGGGCGCCCGGGGCGCGGCGCGTCCGTGGATCCGCGCTTCTGGCAGCGCGGCGCGGATCCCTGCTTCGAGCCGGTCCCTGAGGCGTTGCAGCGCGGCGGCGCGCTCGCCGCGCTCTCGCAGGGCGAGCCGGCACGCTTCGCCGAAGCCTACGACGCCCGCCGTGTTTTCGGTCCCTGCGCGGCGGCTTCGTTCTTGGGGGCCGCCCACGAGCTGGGGCGTCAGGTCCACGCCTTTTCGCACGTACAACGCTCCCACGCCTTTTGGTCCGTTGAGTTTGTGGGCGGAAAGGCTCATGAGGTCCACGGGCATGACGCGGACATCAAGGGGGATCGCCCCGGCGGCTTGCACCGCGTCTGTGTGAAACAGGACCCCCCGGCCGGCGCACGCTTCTCCGATCTTCTCGATGGGTTGGCGCACGCCCGTTTCATTGTTCACGGTCATGACCGAGACCAATACGGTGTCCGCCGTCAGGGTGTCGCCGGCGGCTTCGGGCGCCACGATCCCGTCGCCGTCCACGGGCAGGACGTCCGCCGTGACGTCCGGCCGCACGGCCAAGGCTTCCACGGGATGGAGCACGGCGTGATGCTCCACCGCGGCGGCCGCTAGATGCTTGTGTGCGCGCGGGGAGGCCTCGACAACGCCGCGAATCGCGAGGTTGTCGGCTTCTGTCCCGCCGGAGGTGAAGACGATCTCACGGGGGTCCGCGTTGATGAGGGCGGCCACGTGGCTCCGCGCGTCATCCACGCCGGCGCGCGCGCGCCGGCCCGCCCAATGGACGGAGCCCGCGTTGCCAAAGCCTTCCCGCAGCCAGGGCTCCATCGCCGCGAAGACTTCCGGGCGGAGGGGGGTTGTCGCGCTGTGGTCGAGATAGATGATGCTGTGCATATTCATGGAGCGGGCGGGACACGGGAGACCGGCCGAGCGCCGCGGGGCCCTGGGCCGTACGTGCGCCGGCTCAGACCGTGGCGCGGTAATCAAAGACGAGTTGATTGTCGAGCATCGGTTCGAGTTTGTCGGCGAAGGCCATGTAATCGGGGTTCGTGAGAAAGGCGTCCCGCCCCGCCTCGTCTTTGAAGGTGACCAGGAAACAATGGGTGAAGCCCTGGGCCTTCCGTTCCACGCTTTCGTCGCGGCCCCACTCGTATCCTTGGACCGCCGTGATGTTTTCCGTCATTGCGCGGAACTCGGCCTCAAGCGCGGCGACTTGGGCCCGGTCCACGCCGGGCTTGAATTTCATCAGCATAACATGGCGCAAGTAGCCAATCGGCACGCGGACTTTCATGATGGTTTACCGTTTCTCCTTCCCAGGTTGTCTTTGGGGTCAGGTCGCCGCCCCGGCGCCGCCCATTTCCTCGGCCGCCTTGTCCCGCAGTTTGCGGAACCGGCTGCTGACCGAGGCGAGTTTCTCCTCCCATTCGGGGTCCGGCTCGCGGCCTTTGCTTTCGTGCAGGAACGCAAGAATCGTGGAGGCGCAAGCGACGGGATCGAATAGAATCCATTTGAGGCCCACGCCGAGAAAGATGGCGATAGCGAAGAGGGCGAAGCGGATGCCTTGATCTTCAACAAATAGCGCGAGGCCGCCCAGGGGGATCATGAACACCACGCTGGCGGCGATGACGAACACGTAGCTCAGGAGGGTGAGCATCACCGCGTTGCGGAGGATCCCCTTCCAGGCTTGGCAATAGAGGATTACGCCCTTCCGCGCGGCTTCATATACGTTCTTGCTTTCCGTCTTGAAGGTGTAGGCGATGATGGCTTCGTCCACATACTTGAGGCTGAAGTCTGCGATCCGTTGCCCCACCTTCGCCGCGCTCTCTAGGCCAGAGATAGGAATGGCGGACATGGCGTTAACGAGGCGCCGGTTCACGGTGCGGATGATGACCGTGAGGGCCTGGTCGATGAAGGCGAGCGCGCTTATCTCGCGGAAGTACTCCATCACGCGGACCTTGGCCCATTCCGTCTGGCTGACGCCCATGGGGAGGCCGCCCTTCGTGGCGATTTCCGTGATTAGGGCCACATGACCCGCGCGCAGGACATAGAGCACGTAATGACCGAGGAGGCGCCCGAGATTCGTGACGGCGCCGAGGACCACGGAAACGGCTAGCAGGCCGAAGAAGGCCGCCTGCCCGAAGACGAGGCCGATGAGCCCCAGAATCCCAAGATATACGACCGCCGCCACGCAAATGGCGCCATAGACGAGGGCGCGGTAGATGATGTACGGCGTCGTCTGCATGACGATGCGTACCGCTTTTCCCAATTGCAACTCGGCGGTGGTCTGCTCCAGCATATCCGACAAGCGGTCCGGCCCTCCCGTATTGCGTTTTCTCGAAGTTGGGGCGCGTCCCAACTCGTCCCCAAAGTTCGCCCCATCCTATCACAACGCGCCTGGACCCGCATATCACCCCCGACCGCCCCTCGGTTCATGCACGAAGCGCGGTTCACGGCGGCCCCGTCGCGGCTTAGCGGGCGATGCCTGTTTTCCGCACGCCGGTCGCCCGGCCCAGCACGCCCGACACGTCGGCGTCCGGCAATTCCGGCGTGGCTGTCACGATTTCCTTGGAGCCGTCGGGCAGTAGGATGAAGGTGTCCTCTGACTTGACGCCGACTCCGCTGGGATTCCATGCAAAGGCCTGGCCAAGGCCCGCTCCGTACCGGTTGTCGAGGATGGGAAAATCCGATCCGGGCATTCCCCGGGCGGTCCGCGCCGCATACCCCGTGGGACCGCCCTGATGGTGGTTGTGCCACTCGTTCTCCGGGAAGCCCAGGCTAGCGTAAGCTTCCTGACACGCGGCGAAGACGTCTCCCAAGGTCTTTCCGGGCGCCGTCGCCTCCTGCATGACCGCGTCGACGGCGCAGATACGGTTATGGGCTTCATGGATGTGTTCGGGCGCCTCGCCCACCTGCTTGAAGCGGGTGATAGAGGTCCACAAACCCTCCCGGGCGAAGCAGCCCACAACCATGACGTAGCCCCGCACCTTCCGCTCTCCCGGTCCGCCGCCGAGAAGCAGGTCCCGCGAAGGCAAGGGGTGGCGGTAGTAACCGATGCGATCGTCGGCGGCGACAAGACACACGGGGACATGGCAACGGCGCAACGCGCCCTCCGCAATAAGCCGCGCGGCGATGTCTGCTTCCGTGTCGCCAGGGCCTATGGCTTGGATCGTAGCTGTCATCGCGGCGGCGGCCAAGGCGCCGAGCCGGCGGTATTTCTCCAACTCCGCCTCCGTCAACAGCGCCCGGAGGCTCGCCAGTTTGCCGTCCACGTTCTCGCCCACGGCGCCATCGTCGGAGACGATTCTTCCGGTGAAATGCTGCTTCACCGTTTCGGCGGCGCCGCCTTCGAACCAGAGGAAGTCGAGCACGGAACAGCCGAAGCCATGAAGCTCCTCCGCCATGACGCGGGGCTCTTCGATGTTGTTGCCGACGTAGCAGGCCTTGCCGTCCCTGCTCACGAAGAGGGAACAGGCGCCTTGGTCGGCGGCGATGTTCACGTAACTGCGTTTGCCCCCCGTGGCCATGGCGAAGTTGTCCACGCGGGACAAGAGCACGCCGTCGTAGCCCTCTTCCTCCAAGAATCGCCGCACCATGGCGATCCGCGCTTCAAACAACCGCACGTCATCCATAGGCCGTACCTCTCCTTCCCTTGCGACGCGCCACCTTTCCGCCATTGGCGGCGCCGGGCCGTTGTCCGGCGCTCAGTCTACCGCCCCGGGGCTCAGGGCACAAACCCGGCCGATGACCTTAATCGCCGGATAAGAGCGTCACTGGCGGAGCGACAGTCCTCGCACGCCGGACAGGCGCCGGCCATACCCGTTCACTCGATGGGTGAAGGTCACGGTTCCTTCCCCGGCGCGAGCAGGAGACTGGACAACGATGTCCGGTCAAGCTTATCCGGCGATTTGGGGATGGCGCCCGCGCCCAGCCCGCTAGCGGAACACGCGCTGAAAGGCGGACAACGTCCGGGACGCGCATTCCCGCCAATCGAAACGGGCCACGGCCTGTTGGCCAAGCTGTACCCGGCGGGATCGCGCGGCCGCGTCTTCCCCGAGCAACCGGCGTAGCGCGGCGGCCAATCCCTGGGGGCTTCCAGGTTCAAAGTACACAGGGGCGTCGCCGCCCGCTTCGCTATTCGCGCCCCCCTGGGCTGCGGCGACGGGCGCGCCCGCGCGCAGGGCCTCGGCCACGTCCAGCCCCGCGCCGTCGTCGGGCGCGGCGCAGACACACGCCGCGCAATGCTGGTACAGAGCGATCCGGTGCGCGGCGGGCAAGGCCTCGATCCACAGGACGCCCGGTTCCACGCTCTCCGGCGTGGGATCCTCCGGCGCGCCGAGGGCCACCAACCCATGGGGAAAGGCCCCTTGAATCTTGCGGCTTGCTTCGAGAATCACATCCCAGATCTGCGCTCCGCCGCGCCCGGCGGCGGCGACGATGTAGGGCGGATCGACGAGAGGGTTGGCGGACGCGGCGCCCTCCAGACCGGGCGGGGCCACCGTGACGCGGTCCATGCCAATGCTGAGCCCTTCGATCAAGCGCCGGCGCAGGTGCTCCGACGGCGCCACGATGGCGGCCGCGTTGCGGAGCCGGCGGGTCAGGGCCTTGCGGCGGGACGCGTCACGCACGCGGAAGGCGGACACAGACTCGTGCCAGCCGTCCAACGCGGCGGCGAGCAGGACTTGCGGCACACTGGATCGCCCCGGCGCCCAGGCCGCGGGTCCAAAGAGGAGGTCCACGCCCGCTTCCCGCAAGGCGATCTCGAGGCCGCGGGGCGGAACCAGATAGCCGCCGTCCCCCGGGGTGGAACATCCGAGGATCTCGCGGACGGGATAGCGTCCGCTCAGGCGGCGTCCGCCCGGGGATGTGAACACGGTGTACGAAACGCCCGGCTGCAACTCTTCCACCAACGGGAGCACCCGCTGCAAAAACTGACTGTTCAGGTTCGGCCGGGCCAGATCGAGGCCCAACGCGTTAACGCCCACGTGCATGTAAGCATCCCGGCCAGCGCGGCGCACGTTCTGTCCGCCTGCGCTGCATTGGCGTGTGTGATTCCCCGCGGCCCAGGGTCCCGCCCGGCTCCCTAGCCCGCCTTGGCGTTCCCGGCGGCGAAGTCCAAGCCGAGCTTCCGCGCCAGGTAATAGCCCGTGTACGAATGCTCCATGGCGGCCACATCCTCCGGCGCGCCCTCGGCGATGATCTCGCCGCCGCCGTTTCCGCCCTCCGGGCCGAGGTCGATGAGCCAGTCGGCGGTCTTGATCACGTCAAGGTCGTGTTCGATGACGATGACGGTGTTGCCGTGCTCCACAAGCCGTTGCAAGACTGTCAGGAGCCGGTCGATGTCGACGGCGTGCAGGCCCGTCGTCGGCTCGTCCAGAATGTATAGGGTGCGGCCAGTTTGCCGCTTGGCCAATTCCGACGCGAGCTTGACCCGCTGCGCCTCGCCGCCTGACAAGGTCGTGGCGGACTGGCCAAGCTTGATGTAGCCCAGGCCGACGTCGTTCAACGTCCTGAGTTTTGAATAGACCGCCGGGATTTTCTCAAAGAAGGCGCAGGCTTCCTCCACGGTCATGTCCAGAACTTCGGCGATGTTCTTGCCCTTATAGAGGATTTCCAGGGTGTCCCGGTTGTACCGGGCCCCTTTGCAGGTCTCGCAGGGCACGTGGACGTCGGGGAGGAAATGCATCTCGATGGTGATAACGCCATCGCCTTGGCAATGCTCGCAGCGGCCGCCCTTGACGTTGAAGCTGAAGCGGCCCGGTTTGTAGCCCCGGGCCCGGGCTTCCTGCGTCTTCACGAAAAGCTCGCGGATCGGCGTGAACAACCCCGTATACGTGGCGGGATTCGACCGGGGCGTCCGGCCAATGGGGGCTTGGTCGATGTCGATGACCTTGTCAATGTGTTGAAGCCCTTTGATGGCCTCGTAGGCGCCCGGCCGGTGACGGGGATTGCCGTGAAGCTCCCGCATGGCCGCGGGAAACAGCGTCTCGTTCACGAGACTCGACTTGCCCGATCCCGAGACGCCCGTGACGCAGATGAACATGCCCAGCGGGAAGCTCACGTCGATGTTCTTGAGATTGTTGTGGCGCGCGCCCACGATCCGGATGGCCTTCGCCTTGCCCTGGGGCTTGCGCCGCTGCCGCGGAACGTCGATTTGGAATGCGCCGGACAGGAACTGACCCGTGAGGGAGGCCTTGTTTCGTTGAATCTGCTTCGGCGTGCCCTCGGCGACGATGCGGCCGCCATGGACCCCCGCGCCGGGTCCGAGATCGAGCACATGATCGGCGTGGCGGACGGTGTCTTCGTCGTGCTCCACCACGATGACCGTGTTGCCGAGATTGCGCAGGCGCTCCAGGGTCTGGATCAGTTTCAGGTTGTCCCGCTGGTGCAGGCCAATGCTGGGCTCGTCGAGGATGTACAACACGCCCACGAGGCCCGAGCCGATCTGAGTCGCAAGCCGAATCCGCTGGGATTCGCCGCCGGACAGCGTGCCCGCCGAACGATCGAGGGAGAGATAATCCAAACCCACGCTGACCAAGAATCCGAGGCGTTCGCGGATCTCCTTGAGGATGCGCTCGGCGATGCGCATGGCCGTTGGGCTGAGCTTGATGTCCTTGAACATGGCGTCGGCCGCGCCGATGGACATAGCGGTCACATCCATGATGCTGCGTCCATCCACGGTGACCGCCCGGGATTCCGGCCGGAGCCGCGCGCCATTGCACGCTGGGCAAGGCTTGGACGCCATGAACTGGGCGATGAAGTCACGGACGCCGTGGGACTCCGTTTCCCGGTAGCGGCGCTCCAGGTTAGGGATCACGCCTTCAAAGGCCTGGCGCCACCCTGCTTCCTTCGTCTCGGCGCCGGACAATTCAATGGCTTCGCCGTCCGAGCCGTACAACACCACTTGGCGGAAGGACTCGGGCAACTTCTTCCACGGCGTGGAGAACTTCTGCTTGTAGTGGGCGCACAGCCGCTCCAGCGTGCGGCGCGCGTGGCCGTCGAAGAGCTTGCGCATGCTCCACGGGCGGATGGCGCCGTTGGCCAAGGACAGGTTGGGTTCCGGGACCACCAGGCCCGCGTCCACCTCCACGGTCTCGCCGATCCCCGTGCATGTGGCGCACGCGCCGTGGGGGTTGTTGAAGGAAAACATGCGCGGGCTCAGCTCCTCGAAGCTGATGCCGCATTCGGGACACGCGAAGTGCTCGCTTTCGATCGTCTCGTGGGTGGTCTTGTCTGGATGCTCACGCCAAACCCGCAGCAAGCCATGCCCCACCTTGAGGGCCGTCTCCACCGAATCCGTGAGCCGCTTGCCCACGCCCTCCTTCACCACGAGCCGGTCGACGATCACGTCGATGTCGTGCTTCACATAGCGCTCCAACTCGATGGTCTCGTCCAGGCTGTAGAATTCGCCGTCCACGCGGACCCGGGTGAAGCCCTTGCGCCGGATGTCGTCGAAGGTCTTCTGATACGTTCCCTTGCGCTGGGTAACCACCGGCGCGAGAAGCTGCACCCGCGCCCCTTCCGGCAGTTGCAGGATCCGGTCCACGATCATCTGGGGCGTCTGCGCCTCGATGACCCGCCCGCATTCGTGGCAATGCGGCGCGCCGACGCGCGCGAACAGGAGGCGCAGGTAATCGTAGATCTCCGTGACCGTGCCGACGGTGGAGCGGGGATTGCGGTGGGTCGTCTTCTGCTCGATGGAAATGGCCGGGCTCAAGCCCTCGATGTAGTCCACATCCGGCTTTTCCATCTGCTGGAGAAACTGGCGGGCGTACGCGGACAAGCTCTCCACATAACGCCGCTGCCCCTCGGCGTATATCGTGTCGAAGGCGAGGCTCGACTTTCCCGATCCGCTGAGTCCCGTGATCACGACAAGCTTGTTCCGGGGGATAACAACGGTCAGGTCGGCGAGGTTGTGCTCCCGGGCGCCGCGAATCTCAATGACATCGCGGGCGCCCTTCGATTTCGGCGGCATGGGCGGAAAACGAACTCCGGCGTTGGTTCAAGGAAAATCGGGGCGCGTCCCAAGCGCGCGGGGCAAGAAGCCCACATGGTACTACACGCCCCGCCCCTCCGCAAACCCTTCGCCGGCGGCGATGGCGGGACCCGCATGGATGCGGCAGATGGCGAGGGCGAGGGCGTCCGCGGCGTCATCGGGCCGGGGAACGGCGTCGAGGTTCAGGAGGATCTTGACCATCTCTTGAACCTGATGCTTCTCCGCCTTGCCATACCCCACCACGGCGTTCTTCACTTCCAGGGGCGAAAACTCGGCGACGGGCTTATCGGCGAGGGCGGCCGCCAGCGCGATAACGCCCCGCGCCTGGCTGACGGAGATAGCGGTGGAAACGTTCCGCGAGAAGAAGATGGACTCCAACGCCGCGGCGTCGGGCTCGAAGCGGAGGATGAGGTCCTGGCACGTCTCAAAAATGGTCCTGAGCCGCGCGTCAAAGGAGGCTTCCGGGGGCGTGCGGATAACCCCATGGGCTACATGGATGAGACGGGATCCCCGGCTTTCGACAACGCCATATCCCGTCGTGGCCGTGCCCGGGTCGAATCCGAGGATCCGCATGCGGCTATTCGCTCATGGCCGCGGCGATTTCCTCTTCCGAGATGTCGAAATTGGCGTACACGTTCTGGACGTCGTCATGGTCCTCCAGGACTTCCAGCAAGCGAAGGACCGACTGGGCGGCAGAGCCTTCCGCCTTGACCGTGGTCTTCGGAACCATGGTCAGATTCACGGTCTCCGGCTCCAAGCCTTGGCCCTGCAACGCTTCGGCCACCGCGTGGACCTGCTGGGATTCCGTGGTGATATAGATGGTCTCGCCGTCAATGTTCAGGTCCTCGGCGCCCGCTTCGATGGCCTTCTCGAACATGCTCTCCTCGTCATGATCGCCCAACGGCAGGGTGATGGATCCCTTAGGCTCGAAATTCCAGCGGACCGCGCCGCTCTCGGCCATGGAGCCGCCGTGCTTGCCCAGAAGGTGCCGAATCTCAGCGACGGTGCGGTTCTTGTTGTCCGTAAGCACCTCGATGAGCAAGGCCACGCCGCCCGGGCCGTAGCCCTCATAGGTCATCTCTTCGTAGAAGGTCCCGGGCAACTCGCCCGTACCCTTCTTGATGGCCCGTTCGACGTTGTCCTTGGGCATGTTCTCCGCCTTGGCGTTTAACAGCACGGTGCGGAGCTGCGCGTTCGTGGCCGGGTCGCCGCCGCCCATGCGCGCGGCGACAGCGATCTCCTTCGCAAGCTTCGAGAAGATGAGCCCGCGCTTCGCGTCAACGGCGCCCTTTCTGCGCTTAATGTTGTTCCACTTTGAGTGACCTGCCATAGAGGGTGCTCTCCAATGTGAGATTTTCGCGTTTCGTGTTGGCGATTTCTTCCCGCTACCGTAGTATAACAAGGGGCGTCAAATCCGCGCAACGGCGCCAACGGCCCAGATCAATCCCGCCCGCGCGGCGCGGCCGCTTTTGGCGCCGGCGCGGGTCCTGTGCGATAATTGGGCCTCAACGCAACGCGGACGCCATCGTAGCGGCCGGCGCGTCCGCGCCAGGGTCCATGTTCCCGCCGCCGTTTGGGGCGTCCGGCGGCCCCGGCGGCATTCTTCTTACCCGTTGTAGACCGCGCGTCCCATTCCGGAGGAGCCATCGCAGTGAGTAATTCCCAGGCCGAGGCCGGTCCCGTCCAGACCCGGCCGGACCTGTTTCAGGAAGTCTGCTCCGCCATGACGATCTTCGATACGATTGGCGACGGATTTCTCGTGACGGGATCGGGCGAGGGGGTGCTGGCCTGCAATTACTCGGCGCGGAGCCTGCTGGGCCATGATCTGGCGGAGATGACGCCGGACGTGTGGCGCGGCCGCTATGACTATGGTCTGCGGGACGCCTCGAAGCCGGAGAACCTGGGTCAGGTTCCCCTTATCCGGGCGTTGGAAGGGCACGAACTGACGCGTCAGGAAATGCATCTCGGCGGCCCCAACGTGCGCGATGTCTGGCTGAGCGTGACGGCGAGGCCCATCTATACGGGCGACGGGCGCTTCGAGTGGACGTACATCATTCTCCGGGATATCAACCTGCGGAAGTGGGCGGAGCAGAAGATGCGGCTGCACAGCCGGGCGATGGATTCGGCACGGGAAGGCATCATCATCGCCGACATGCAGGCGGAGGGGAGCCCGATCATCTATGTCAACGAGGGGTACGAACGCCTCACGGGCTTCCGGCGGGACGAAGTGCTGAACCAGCCCTACACGATGCTCTACGGCCGGAATTGGGGCACGGAGGACGTGCGCCAGGCGGAGGAGTCGCTGGGAACGGTGCGGCCGGTGGCGTTGGAGTTGCCAAACCAGCGGCGGGACGGGTCCGAGTTTTGGACGCGCCTGTCGATCACGCCGATTCGCGGACGGGATGGCAGGCCCACCCATTACATCGCGGTGTTGTCCGACATCACGGGCCTGATTCAGACGGAGCAACGCCTCCAGGAGACGACGGAGCAATTGGAGGAGGCGAACCAGAAGATCACGTGGGTCAACGAGCGGATGAAGCAGGACTTGGAGGCGGCCGCGAAGGTGCAGCGGGCGATGCTTCCTTCTTCTCTGCCAGAGCTGGATCACCTACGGTTCACCTGGGCCTTCGAGCCGAACGAGGAGCTCAGCGGCGACATTCTCAACGTCATTCCCCTGGATGACGATCACCTGGGCTTGTACATCCTCGACGTGACGGGCCATGGCGTCGCGTCTTCCATGTTGTCCGTCACGGTGAGCCGCCTCCTCGTGCCGGTGCGCAGCGCCACGTCGCTGGTCTACGAGCGGGTGCGCGGGCCGGAGGGGCCTTCGTACCGCGTGGCGCCGCCGGGGAAAGTGGCGACGCGGCTGGCCATGCGCTTCCGCTGGAATCTGGAGGCCGGCCAGTTCTTCACCCTCGTCTATGGCGTGCTGAACGTCCACACCTTAGAGTTCCGCTACGCTTGCGCGGGGCATCCGCCGCCGCTGTACGTGGACGCCCACAGCGCGCGCTATCTGGAGCGAACGGGCGATCAGCCCATCGGCATTGGCCGGGGCAGTTTCGCCGAGTGCTCCGTTCAGCTCAAGCCCGGCTCCCGGATGTATCTGTACTCCGACGGCATCGTGGAGGCCATGGGGCCGGACGGAAAGCTCTATGGCGAGGACCGCATTCTCGCCACCCTGCGCGACCGGTATAGTTTGCCCCTGCGGGAAAGCGTGAGCAGTTTGCTGAAAAACGTGGAAGAATGGCGGCAAGGCATGCCCGCCCGGGACGACATTTCGCTGTTGGCCGTGGAGGCCGTGCAGAAATAGAGGGGAGCACATCGTCATGCGCGTATTGGTGGCGGGCGCGAACGGCAACACGGGGACCCGCGTCGTTCGCCAGCTTAAGGAACGGGGCCATGAGCCCATCGCCGTGATCCGGGACGCCGCCCAGGCGTCCAAATTCGAGGCCATGGGCGTGGAGACCATGGAGGGCGACCTGGAGGAAGGCGTGGACGTGGCCCGGGCCCGGTGCGCCGCCGCCGTGTTCGCCGCGGGTTCGGGCTCCCGCACGGGCAAGGACAAGACGGTCCTGGTCGACGAAATCGGCGCCGTTCATTTCATCGACGCGGCCTTGGAGGCGGGGACGCGGCGCTTGATCATGCTCAGCTCTATAAACGCGGATCCCTGGAGCGAGGGGCACAAGATCTCCCACTACTACCGGGCGAAAGGCGTGGCCGACCTGTACCTGCAACAGACGCCGCTGGAGTACACCATCGTGCGGCCCGGCCGTCTGACGGACGAGGCGGGCGCGGGCGCCGTGGACCTCGCGGAGCGGCTGGGCCGAAGCGGCGAGATCGCCCGGGAGGACGTGGCCCACGTCATGGTGGAGTCCCTTGAGGTTCCCAACGCGATTTGCAAGGCCTTCGACACCCTCGCTGGGGACACGCCCATCCGCCAGGCCCTAGAGCGAGCCTGACGGCCGGGCCAAACAACACAGGCGGGCCCTGTTATCCCAACGCCGCAAGGACTTCGGCGGGATGCCCCTCGGGCTTCACTTTCGGCCATACCTGCTGGATGACGCCATCCGGACCAATAAGAAACGTCGCGCGTTGAACGCCCCAGCGCTTCTTGCCAAACGAATTCTTCTCCACCCAGACTCCGTACCGTTCCGCGACAGCGTGGCCGGTGTCGCACAGGAGGGGGAAATTCAGGGCGTACTTGTCCGCGAACTTGCAGTGGGACTCCACGCCGTCGGGACTGACGCCGAGGACCACGGCGCCGGCGCGCTCGAAATCGGCGGCCGCGTCGCGAAACGCCTCGGCCTCAATGGTGCAGCCGGGCGTGTCGTCCTTGGGATAAAAGTACAACACAACGGGTTTGCCTCGGAGGCCGGAAAGCCGCACGGTTTGGCCGTCGTGGGCGGACAGTTCAAAGTCGGGCGCCTCCTCCCCCATTTGGGGCATGCGCGAGGGCTCTGTGGTCATGACTATACCTACTCCCATCCCGGCTTCGGCGCGCAAGGAGCCGCCGGAGCCGGCGTCATTGGCCGTGGTTTTCGCCTCCCGCTGAGGTGGGCCGCACAGGGTATGCGCGAAAGCGGGACGTCCGGGTTAACATCGACGCGCGCCCGCGCATTTCCAGCCGCCCCGCTGTCCGGCTGTGACGGACAAGGCCTCGGCAACGCCGCCAGAAAACTGTCTCCCGCCACGTAGCGTCGCTCCACCATTCCGCCCAAAACGCCCGCTTTTTTTCGAAAAAGGCGGGCCCTTCGTTGGGTCCGCGTCTTGCTGTGTCACAACCGAGCCAAGCGCCGGCACGGGGAGCCGGGGTTTGACCTCCGTGGCGCCCGCCGGTATGCTTTCGCCCATTGGCGGCGCGGCAGGACGGCCCGGGAGCCCTCGCGGCTGGCTCGCGTCACGCGATTCACGTTAGGATTGATCGGAGGACATAGCGCCATGCCCCATATCACGCCGTTCACGCGGGTCAAGCAAGACGACGGCCTCAGCGAAACCGAGCAGATCTTCAAATTGGATGTGATCATCGCCGTCCTTGACTTGCGCGCCCGTCAGAAGGGCCTATAGCCCCCATGGCGAAGCCCTTGCGGAGCAAGCGCCACGCCGGCGAGTCAGGCGTCGAAACCGTTCGAGCCCGGGAGCGTCTCGAGACCGTGCCCAACAGCGGCCCCCAACAGATGATCGAGGAGATCCGGCAACTGCCCACGCTGCCCAGCGTGCTGACGCAGGTGCTGCAAACGATTCAGGACCCCGAGGCGTCGGCGCTGGATCTGAGCCGGTACATCGCGGCGGACCAAGTGCTCAGCGCGGCCGTCCTCCGCTTGGTCAACTCGGCGTACTACGGTTTTCACCGGCAGATAAGCAGCGTCACCACGGCCGTCGTCATTCTCGGTTTCGTGGAGATCCGGAACCTCGTCCTCGCCGCCACGGCCTTCGAGGCCCTGGGCAAAGCGGGACCCGGGGGCCGGCGGAGCAACCTCTGGCGCCATTCCCTGGCCTCGGCCATCGCCGCGCAACGTTGCGCGCGCATGATGAAGCATCCGCCGGAAGGCGGCCACTTCGTCGGTGGCCTCCTCCACGACTTGGGCAAGGTGGTCTTCGACGTGGTCTACCCCAAGCAGTACGAGAGCGTCGCGGAGAGCGCGGCGGAAGAGGGAGAGTCCATCCGGGCGGCGGAGCTCCGGGCCTTCGGCATGGACCACATTGAGGCCGGCGCCATCCTGGCCGAACATTGGGACTTGCCTAACTCCGTCGTGGAGGCGATTCGGTTCCACCACGATCCCGCCATGGCGCCCACGGAGCGGAAGCTTTGCAGCCTGACGGCCTATGCGAACTACCTGGCCTACGCGGCCGGCATGGGCGACCAGGGGAACGGCCGCGAGCCCGTCTTCCCCGCGGAGGCGGTGCTCTTCCTCGATGTCAGCCCCCGGCAGCAAGAGCAGCTCGGCGAGGACATCGCCGATATCGGCGGTCCTATCAACGAGCTCCTCGGCGCCTTGAGCGGCGAGGCCTGAACCCACCGCGGCGTTTCACGGCACGAACTGCCTAGCCACGGCCGCGCGCATTTCCTCCAAGCTAGGGAGCGACTCTTCTTCCCGCCGGAAATGCCCCTCGATCCAGTCCAACACCTGCTCCACAACCTCGCGCCGCCACCGCTCGGCGGGACGCGCCACCTCGTCCCGCAAGTACTGCACATCCCGCAGCAAACACTTCCGTTGCTCACCGTCCAAAGCGCTGAATTCGGCCTCTTCCACCAGCTTTTCCATGAGAATCGGGACGTCGGCCGCCTCCTGCTCGACGGCCCCCGGCTCCGGCGGGAATATCAAGTTGAACTGATACCGGTCCTCCACGAGATCGATGCCCGCGGCGGTGATGCGCGCGCCCGCGAACAGCGGCGGTTCGTAGCTCGTTAGGAGCTCCACGTAGCCCCGATCATGGAGGTAGTACACATTGGGCAACACCGTCCGCCGGCTCGTGGCCTGCGCCTCGAACAACTCGTCCGGCGGCAACATCTCCAGCGGATCGAGGAAGTAGCGCTCGTACAAGAACAACAGCAACCGGCGGCGCACGGTTTTCGGGTGGATATGTTCCATGACGGCGATTATAGCCCGGGGACTCCGCCCCCGCCAACCCGCCGGCCAACGTCCACGTTACCGCCTACCAATGGACGACCGCGTAACGGTCTAGAATGACCTTACCCCCATCTTTCCCTAGGACATCAGGAAAACAAACGGGTCCGGTACAGGGATGATCCGTTTGACGCGTTGACTCAGTACAGGCGGTCCGGGCGCGTGACAACCACGCGCCGGTCTGAAGGAGACGGAAGGGGGCGTGGTAGAGTTGGGATTCCGCGTCCCAGGGGTGGCCGGTGAACATGAAGCGTTCATCGGCCGTGCTGCCCGCCAGGCGGTCGCCGTAGGGGGTGTACTCCCGGTTCCAGGTTTGGCCGCCCGCGGCGTTGCGCCATTCGCGCACGCTGCCCAGGTGGTC